>JAMOUL010000359.1 GCA_027062035.1 Candidatus Aminicenantota bacterium
TGTACATCCAGATTTTCTTCCACCGAATAGGAAAGGGATGCCATAACTATTTTCCCTTCCGGTTTTGTATAAACACCTGTAAGGTTGAGTTTCAAAAGGGGACTTATTTCATAGGAGGAATAAAGGTTAAAAAGTTTTATCTCCGGGAAAAGTGTTCCACGACTGCGGAGGAACTCGCCCAGTATATACAGTCTGGGATTGGCCTGAAAATCGAAGCCCAGAGTATATTCCACATCCCTGTTCTCCATCTTTATAAATTCTCCCCTCAGCCCAATCCCTCCGATATCGCCTTCCAGAGCTCCGCCGAAAAACCTTTTTTCAAAATACTTTCCTGCACCAGCCTGAAAATCAAAGGAGAAAAGGGAAAAAAACAGGGATCCCCCATAAATTTCTCCTGCCCTTCTCTTTACATAAATTGCCTCAGCCCAGGAAAATCCTGAAAAATAAAATCTGGCCCTGCCCCCATTTACCCCCTGGCGCTCTTCCTTTGAAAGGGCGAAAGGTTCATACGGATTGAATATGTCCAGGACAGAAAAGAGACGGGCCTTTCCCCAGGGGAACCTATCTCTGCCAAGGGTAAAGGAAAACCTGTTGCCTTCGTATCCCAGAGATGCTCTGTCGAGATACAAATATGCCCTCTCGTTGTAACCCCTGTAAAAATAAACAGGATCGGCTTCTTCCAGGAAGCTTCCTGAAAGTAAGGGTTGATAATAAGGGGGCGCGGAGAAAGCTCCCTCCTCTACATGCACCTTGGCGGAAAGACCAAGAACCCGGGTTTCAAATTTAAGTCTTAACCGGGCCATCTGTAATATTTGCTGTTCTCCCTGAAAGTCTGCCAGAAAAGAGGATATATAAAAATATCCCGAAACATCTCCAAACAAAGGAAATAGAAAGAAAAGCAGAAAAAAGGCCTTAATCCTCATGAATTTTTCCGTCAACAATTCGAATGATCCTTTCGGCCCTCTCAAAGACCCTTGAATCATGGGTGGCAATAAAGAAGGTGATCTTTTTCTCCTTAGACATCCTCTTCATTAACTCAACGATGGCAATGGCATTCTCAGAGTCAAGGTTCGCTGTGGGCTCATCAGCCAGAACCAGAGTCGGATTGTGCACAATCGCTCTTGCAACAGCAACTCGCTGCTGCTGACCCCCACTCATTTTGGCAGGGGTTCTATCCGCAAGATCCTCTATACCCAGCTCCTTAAAAACTGCCAAAACCCGCTCTTTTCTCTCGCTTTTAGGAATTCCCTGAAACATCAATATGAGTTCCACGTTCTCAAAGGCTGTAAGCACGGGGATAAGA
>JAMOUL010000360.1 GCA_027062035.1 Candidatus Aminicenantota bacterium
GAATGTCTCCTGTTATGGGAACCAGGAAGCCTGCGCCAGAGGAAACCTGAATCTCTCTTACTGTAACCAGAAAATCCTTTGGTCTTCCCAGAAGCGCAGGGTTGTCGGATAGGGACTTCTGAGTTTTAGCAATACAAACCGGTAACCTTTCAAATCCCATTTTTTTGATTTTTCTGAGATCAGACTTTGCGGTCTTTGTGAAATCTATTGCCTGTGCTCCATAAATTTCCCTTGCAACGGTTTCTATTTTCTTTTCCACGGGAATTTCCAGAGGATATAGAAATCTGGGTTTAACCTCTGTTTTAATTTCCTCCATAACTGCTTCTGCCAGTTCTACAGCACCTTCGCTTCCCTTTGAATACGATTCCACCACTGCTGCCTTTACTCCCTTTTTTGTCGCGAAGTCTTTGATGATTTTTATCTCCTCTTCGGTGTCAGAGTGAAATCTATTTATGGCAATTACTGCGTTTACCCCAAATTTTTTGATATTTTCCAGATGTTTTTCCAGATTGGGAAGTCCCCTTTCCACGGCATCAGGATCAGGTTCTGTTATATGGGAAAGTTTTTTGCCCCCGTGCATTTTCAGCGCCCTTACCGTTGCAACGAGTACCACCACAGAGGGATAGAATCCTGCATGACGGGCCACTATGTCAAAGAATTTTTCGGCCCCGAGGTCAAACCCAAATCCTGCCTCAGTTACAGTGACCTCTGAAAGTTTCAGGGCAAGTCTGGTGGCAATTATGGAATTTGTTCCCTGGGCAATATTTGCAAAGGGACCACCATGAACGAAGGCAGGGGTATTTTCACTTGTTTGCACCAGATTTGGTTTTAGTGCATCCTTTAGTACTGCTGCTGCAGCTCCTGCTACTTTAAGATCCCTTACAAAGACGGGTTCTCCATCATATGTATATCCAACCAGGATATTGCCAATTTTCCTTTTAAGTTCGTCGTAATTGCTGGAAAGACATAGAATTGCCATTATTTCTGAAGATGCAGTTATGTGGAAAAACGTTTCCCTTGGAACGCCGTTTTTCCTGCCACCGAGGCCTATAACAATATCTCTAAGTGACCGGTCATTCATATCCATAACCCTTGACCATTCAATTCGCCTGGGATCTATTTGCGGGTCCTTCCGTCTGAATATATGGTTATCAACAATTGCAGCTATAAGATTGTGAGCAGTGGAAACTGCATGTATATCTCCGGTAAAGTGCAGATTGATGTCTTCCGGGGGCAGAACCTGAGCTCTTCCTCCTCCTGTGGCTCCGCCCTTCATACCAAACAAGGGTCCCAGGGACGGTT
>JAMOUL010000361.1 GCA_027062035.1 Candidatus Aminicenantota bacterium
GGCTCCCAGACCGAGCCCACTCCTATGGGTAAGAAGATCTCGTACGGTTATTTCCCGGGTAACATAGGGATCATACATTCTAAAGGCGGGCAGGTATCTAATAACAGGGCCGTCCCAGGAAATTTTCCCTTCATCAACGAGAATGCCCAGAGCAGCTGCTGTAAATGCCTTCGTATTGGAAGCGATGCCGAAAAGCGTTTCAGGAGTTACCGGGGTCTTTTCTCCCTTCTTTCGCACACCATATCCCCGGGCAAAAACAAGCCTGCCGTCCTTTACTACTGCAACAGCTATGCCCGGAACATCCCACTTTGATTGGACCCTCTTAACGTAGGAATCGAAACCAGCAAAGAAGCTTTTACTTGTTCCAGCAAATAAAACATTTACAAACAGGACAATAGAAAATAAAACACCTGCTTTTTTAAGCATTTTATCCTTAAGCATCTTTACCTCCTTTCAATAGTTTATCATTTACCTTTAATTTTGTAATTTTCCCCAAAAACCAGATGGGTCTTCCTTGGTGAAAATAATAAAAATCCGGAAAAATATTCAGTTACCTGTAACTAACTGGTTCTGTTATAATATTTTCATGGAGGAAAAGGAAAGAATAATAAAGGCTATAAAAGATGTTCTTTCTAAATTTCCGGAGATTGTGTTTGCTTATATTTTCGGAAGTTTTCTTTATAGCGAAGATTTTAACGACATAGATATAGCTATATATGTAAAAGGTGATTATAACCCGTTTGTTCTTCCTGTGAAAATAAAAGAAGAAATTTCTTCTTCAAAAATACTTGAAGATAGGTATCCTCCGGACCTATTTGATGTAAGGATTCTGAATGATGCCCCATTTTACTTTACAGGGGAAATAATGACTGATGGACTTTTGATAATCGACAGAGATTTCGAACAAAGAGCAGCTCTCGCAGAAAAAATATCTGCCAAATACAGGGAATGTGCCGGAATCCTTAAAGAGGCTTCGATATTATGAAATTGGATATAGAGCGTTTAATAATTGAAAGAAAAAATAAATACAAAAACTCCTTAACCATTCCGATCAGGAAATACTCAAGGATATCTGGAAGATTAAAGGGCTTAAATATTCCCTAATAGAAATTTCTGAAGCTATGGCAAATATCCTTCAACACATCCTGGCTAACAAAAGGGGAATTCCTGTCAGGGGATATGTAGATACCATTGTGAAGGCAGGAAAAGAGGGGATTATTTCTCCAGAACTTTCCTCGAAACTCAAGCCATTCTTTGATTTTAGAAATTCAATAGTTCATCACTACTGGATCATTTCTGATGAAAAGCTACTGATACTTGTCAGAGAGAACCTGAATGATTTTGAAAGATTTGCAGAGGAAATCAAGCATTTATTTTAAAGGAATCAGTATAATTCCCTGTTAAGTACTAAATAAACTTCCATACTCTTAAGAAAGTGATCACTGCAATAAGAACCAGAAACCATCCGTAAAGATGCTTTATATTCCGGGTTTTTATGTGAACAGACACCCTGCTTCCTATCTGGGCTCCTATAAAGACAGGAAGAGCAAGGAGCAGAGCAGTGTGCCAGTTTACATGTCCGATGCTTGCGTGTCCCAGAAGCCCTGCAAGGGCAGTAAGTCCCACCATAAACGCGCTTGAACCTATGGCGATGGGCATGGGAATCCCGAAGAGAAGAACCATTATGGGAATCTTAACCACCCCACCGCTTATCCCAACAATGCTTATAGTGGTACCCACAAGGAACATAATTGGAAACACACATGCGAGATTGAGATAGTAAACACTTCCATTCCACTCCCTTTTCCACATCAATATTGACTTCCTTCCAGCGTCCCTTATCCCACAAAGAGCGTACTGTTTTACAGGTGGGCGAATCATTAAAAACGCTGAAACAAGAAGTAAAAATATAAGAATTCCGGTCAAAAGATTCGAAGAGAAGAATCCTGAAAGAATTCCCCCTGTAAAAGCGCCTGCAGTTGTTGGAATCTCAAGCATAAAAGCAAGCTTCCAGTCCACCCTGTGTTCATGGCGAAATACAGTTGTTGCTGAAAAGGAAGTGATCAGTATAAGCAGAAGAGAAGTGGAGGCAGCCTCATTAAATGGGACTCCAAGCCAGAGCTGGATTGGAGTATAGAGGACTCCACCGCCTATTCCAAAAAAAGAAGCCACAAGAGCCGCCAGGAACAACACAACAACCAGAATCAAACTCATTTATTTACCTGCCAGAACGAATTTTACTATTTTTTCTTAAAATCTTCTCATCTGTTTCTGTAAATCATCAAATATCCAGAATGGGGTTATCAACTTCTGGTCTAAAGCACGTATTTTATACCATGGGGACAACGTTTCATTGGTAGCCTTGAGTATGTAAATGCTCTGGGCAGGCATAAAGCTCTGGGCTATAAGGTACAGCCTTTCGCCGGTTTCTGAATTAACGGCCTCGTCCACAATTATGACTGCATGTCCGGGAAAACCTCCTTCCACAATCACATCACCAATACCTGGTTTTTCTCCTGGTTTCAAAGCCTTCATCTGACGGGCAAGGGAATATGAACCTGCGTATGCAAATACCACTCTGAGATATCTCCTTAAATTTCTATAGGAAAAATCTCTCCCTTCCCTTTTAATCCATCTCACTCTGTTGTTGTGTATCAGAGGTCTATAGCCACGGGCCCATTTCAGAAAGCTGGCCGATGTTCCATTGGTGAAATTAAATGATATCTCTGAGAACCTCCCTCGGGAAAACAGATATTCCGCCCTTAAACGAATGACTGCATCCGCACATTGCTGAAGATTTTCGCCTCCAATATCTATATCCACAACCGCAAAATGACCCTCCTGTGAATAAAATCTTTTCCCATTGTAAAGCAATACAGGACTACCTTCAGGCTTCAGAGGAAGATATCTGAGCCATTCTGAAAAACTTCCCTTTTTAACCTCCGGTCTTTTATACCCATCGGGAGAACTTATTCTGCATACTATAGAGTTTTTATAATTATAAGAGCTCAACCAGGGGTAAAATATCTCTCCTGAAGGAGGTTTGCAATGTGGTATCTGAGCGATTATAAGCTTTAGAAGGAAAATAAATCCTAAAAGAGCTGTGAGGATCTTCCATTCTTTTTTCATGCCTCAATTATAAAGTTTTTTTGACTGGTTTTCATTGTATTGTTCAATTGTTACAGAAAAATCTTAATGTTATCGATTTTTATGAAATAATACTAATCTTACATAAAAAATAAAACAAATATTGAAATTATTTTGTTATGTAATATTATAAAAAAGATATAAATTCAAGCAGGTAAACTATAGGACAATCTTATCAGTCCTGAATGGTAGGCTTGGTTTCGGCCACAAGGGTTTACCCGCATGAAGAAGGGAGGCATGAAGTATGGAAGGAAAAAAAGTTTTATTTATCAGCTGGCAGGGGGGGATGGGACATGTAACCCGGGACCTTGCGATTGTTAAGGAATTATACCGTCTGGCTCCTGAGATAGAAGTTCTCTGGGTTGCTCATCCCCAGGCTGCCCGTTTTTTAAGCGAAGCTGGCGAAAAACTTCTGCCAGAAACCGATCAGGTGGAAGATTATAACCTGATTGGAAGACAGATAATAGAGGATTTCCGGCTTGACCTGGTAAAATACGCACAACTTTCAGCGGAGCCCAAGAGAAAAAATGCCAAACTCCTTGAACAATTACAACGCAAATATGGCTTTGATTTAATCGTAGGAGACGAAATATATGGACCGCTGGTGGCTCTGGCCAGGGGAGAAATAGAACTGGATTGTCATGTTATCATGATCGAGGATTTCATTCGCTATCAACCACTGGGCAAAAATCCGATTGTGAGAATAGCCGCATTTTTCAAGAACCGCCTTTTATCAACCTCAATTAAAAAGACAGCATCCCAGATCACACATTTATTTGTAGGAGAATGGGAAGACGTTCCGGACAGACGATTTGATGTTTTTCTACCTCACTGCAGGGAATTTGTTCGGAAATATTACCATTTATTGGGCTACATTGTTCGCTTTGATCCGGACAAATACCAAAACAAAAGTGAAGTTCGGAAGCAACTGGGGTATGGCCCTGAGCCTCTGGTAATCTGTGCTACAGGAGGAACAATAGCCGGTAAAGAATTACTGGAACTCTGCGGTCAGTCCTATCTACTGCTGAAAAAGGAGATACCCGATTTGAGAATGGTTTTTATCTGTGGGGAGCTTTATGGCTACGAACCACCCAGATTGCCTTCAGATGCAGAGGTTCACAATTTTCTGCCAAACATTTATGAGCATTACGCTGCATGTGATACTGCAGTTGTGGTGGGTGGCGGGACAACAACCATAGAATTAACGGCTCTCAAAAAGCCATTTCTCTTTTTTCCTCTGGAAAATCAGTTCGACCAGCAGCTTTTTGTTTCAGAACGTACCGAAAGACATGGAGCAGGAATCCGCATGGATTACCGAAAGACCACACCAGAAATGCTCGCTCAGGCTATCAAAGAAAATATGAACAGAAAGGTGGAACTGGGAGATATTCCCTTTGACGGTGCTAAAAAAGCCGCAGAACTTATAATAGAAAAATTAAATGCCTGAAGACAAAAGCTTATTTTATTACGGTAGCCTATACCACAGAATAATCGATGGAAAACTGCGGGAAGCACGTCAGGTCATCGTTGATCTTATTCCTGAAGGTGCTTATGTACTTGATATCGGGTGCGGAACCGGTGAACTGTGTTTTGATCTGCGTCGGGATAAAGGGTGTAGAGTGGCAGGTGTGGACCTTTCCCGAAAAATGATAGATTTTGCAAAGAAAAACAACGTCTATCCGGAGGTCAGGTTTGTCCACGGCGATGCCACGAATTTAACGATGTATTCAGACCATTCTTTCGATTTTGCGATTATGCTGGTTTTCATTCACGAGCTGGAGCCAGAACAGCAAAGACAGGCACTTCAGGAAGCCCTTCGAGTGGCAGATAAACTTATCATATGTGAATCTGTTTCTCCGCTACCAAAAAACAAGGGGGGTCTCCTGATCTGGCTGGCAGAAACAGTATTTGGATACGAGCATAAAAGGCACTTTAAACGCTTTCTGGCACTGGGCGGAATCAAGGGGCTTTTAAAAGAAAGCGGGCTACCCCTCAAATTTGAATACTCGAAGGTTTTCTGGCATGGAGCCCGTGAGGTAGCCGTAGTATCCTATTGATCAAAATATCACCTTGAAGTCACAATTCCCCTTTTTCCTGCAAAAGAAGACACTAAAAATAAC
>JAMOUL010000362.1 GCA_027062035.1 Candidatus Aminicenantota bacterium
GCCTTCCAGATAAATACTATATCAGAGTTTACACACATGGGTCATAGTTCAGAACACACTAAACAACCTTCCTTACAATCGCATGGAGTCCCAGAACATAATATCGGCTTTACCCTACATATATCCCCTATCAAATGTAGTCCTTTTAAAGCATTATAAATCTTAAAAGGGTCCATAGCTTTCTCCTTTCCTAATCCACCGAATAAGGTAGGACCTGAGCCAAACCCTCCAAAAGTTCCTCCTCCCCAGCTTACATCTGTCCCATAACCCCCTAAATCCTTTCCGCAATGAGGACCATTTATACTCACAGAAATTCCCACAACAATTGAAATACTTAAAACAGGAACAGCATCAAATCCTCCACATTGTATATCTACCCAACATACCTCTCCAGTAGAAAGATTTGCTATAACCACTCTTTTGATATTACCACCTCCTAACGGACCAATATAGCCTCCCAATTGCCCATACACCCCCACCCACACATCCTCCCCAAAGGGGTCAGAGAATATTAAAGAATTGTTCATTGTGTAGGAGTATAGATTAAAACTCCCCCTCTGTAGCCACGAAGCCGCAAACCCAATCGGATCCTCCGAAACAAACCTTCCCACTCCCGGGTCATACCACCTGTTGCGGAAATAGTACAGCCCCATCTCAGGGAAATATTCCCGCCCTGTGAAGCGAATTTCCTCGTACCTCGTCCCATCCTGCTCGTACACCGTATTTCCGAAACTGTCATATCTAAACCGCTTTAACGAAACACTGTACCCCTTCTCTTCTGTTATGCTTCCAAGATGGTCTTTAAAGTAAAAGGCTTGAGGAGTCGTAGATGAACCAATGCTTTTACTCCTTATACCATCAATCCAGGGATAATGGTATCTCCTTTCCATGTGCTCGCCTGCACCATTCCTTACTCCTATCATCTGCCAGCCATCCCATACATAAATCTCTTCCACCACCCCATCCACTATCTTTTCCTTTAATCTCCCCAGTACATCATAACGAAATTCCACTGCCTTTTCAAGTCCTGAAGCAGTGTACCTTTCATATTTTATAAGATGATTCTCCGCATCCCAGTAGTATTTTTCTGTCCCTGTGCCGTCTTTGCGTTTCTTCTCCAGGAGATTACCGTCTGCATCATAACTATAAGTGTAATTTTGATCCTCTGTAAGCTGATTCAGTTTGTTGTAGTTGTAAACACTGCTCAAATGAGAAGATATTCGATTGCCAGCCGCATCGTAGCTGTAATACTCTGTAAGGTTAAAATACAATCCTGTGTGAGTTGCCTGAGTTA
>JAMOUL010000363.1 GCA_027062035.1 Candidatus Aminicenantota bacterium
TTCTCAATATCTTTTGATGATATAACTGCAGTTGTCACCGGAACGTTTTCAAGAGTATGGGGGGTTTTGGTGGCAGTCACCACCACTTCTACCTTCCCTATGTCTACAGGACCCTTCTCATGCTTTTTTGTCTTTCCTGCCGGCAATGGCTGGCTCAAAATTAATAAAAAGGCCAGAATGGATAAAAGAATAAATTTTAAACGACCCATTATCAGACCTCCATGGTATTATTTTTTCAAAAATCGTAACACACATACAGGTTGAGGTCAAATTTTTTAATTAAACAAATTCATCATTATGGAAATGTTGCAGAAGCCTCAATTCGAATAAGATAGAGAAGGGGGATCACATTTTTCCGCAAGGCAAAAACTTAAAAGGCAGTCTATCCCCCTGATTAAATATCAATCGGCGGCATTAATTCCCTTCTATATGATTAAAGCCTGTACCTTATTCCGAAAATAAGGGTTCTTGGTTTAGAAGGGCCATAAATGTATCCTGCATCCCTTAATGGACCTCTATCTATGTCCTTCTGATAAACATTAAAAATGTTATATACCCCTCCGTATATTTCCATGTTTTCTTCTCCTATTCTTATCTCCTTTGAGATGTTGAAACTGAAAACTGAATAGGGTTCGGTGATCTCCAGTCTGTCCTCCGGAATATATCCTGAATAATGGGGTAATTTCATACTCCCTGTATACTGATAACTCACCAAAAACTTTACATCCCACGGAAGGAAGGCCACCACTTTAATATACCCATAGCTGCGAGGGGTTTTAAAAAGTTCGAGGGCTCCAAATTCGGGCTCTGGTTCGTCCAGCCTTGTTCTTTCTATTGTCCATCCTGCATCCAGCTCCAATCGAGCAGCTATCTTGAATCCCGCATCGAATTCCCATCCCCATACTTTGGCTCCTTTACCATTGGTTCTCAGGAATACCCTTGATTTTTCCCCACCCTCTATCTCGTGGAGCTGGAACTGGTTCTCCAGTCTGGTGTAGAAAAATCCACTGCTTATAAGAAATGATCGGTTGTTTCGTGTGGTAAGGTAATCTCCACCGATGTATAAACTATATGAACGTTCTTCTTTGAGACCAGGATCATTTTTCACTATAAACCCCTCGCCTCCGATCATGGTGATGTGCAGGTCTTCATCAAAGATCTGAGGAGCTCTGAAACCGGTGGAGAATGTTGTTCTGAGTGAAAGACCGTTTACAGGTTTTACCAGCAAACTCATTCTTGGAGAGGCTATTATTTTTCCCACCTTACTGTGTTTGTCAAATCTGGAGCCT
>JAMOUL010000364.1 GCA_027062035.1 Candidatus Aminicenantota bacterium
TGTTGTTTTTGTTTTTCTCGCCTTATCAATTCTCGCAGGCGGACTTGAAAATTTCACTTCCCTGGTTCTCAGGGATAAAAATGGAGATGGAGTACTGGATTCCTCTTTTTACCAGCTTGTATTTAATGAAAACGATTTATCGCAGGTGGCACTGGCCTCAGAAATCGCATATAGACTCGGATTTGAAGCCGGAGAATTTGTAAACCTCCTCGGGCCAGGAAAAAGAAAGATATTCATTCGCATTAACAGAAACCTCCCCCCTGGCCTCGGCGTAATAAGGTTACACGGCAAAAATATTTATTTCGAGGCCAGGGATAAAGCAGGTTTAATGGCAACAAGAGAATTTTTATGGAGGTTTCCTTACGTCTGGAAGACGTCAAAATACGTTGGAAAAACATGGGAAAACGTAAAACATGAAATAGAAAATATCTTTAAAAATAATAATATTACACTTGAATTGATAGAAGTACGATTGAAGGGAAAAACTTCTCCCCATAAATCCACCTATCTGGAAAGGGGGGAAGTGAAGGAAGCCGTTTTTACGGTAAAAAATGGCAATATAGAAGGAATAAGAAAATACATTGCAACCCTCAAAAGAGCGAGAAAAAGTGGAAAGAACGCGTTTGTTCTGAATTTTCCATACATAGAAAAGCTCAGCTTTGTCGGCAAAAAAGGGGAAAGGGTATCCCTTGAAAGATGGGGAGCACCAGAGGAATTCTTCAGACCTTCCTACGGGACCTTCCCAGGTAAGAAGGTGAAGAGAAAATCCCCTGCCCTTTCGAAGCTTTTTTCCGTTCCACTTGCTGTAATTCTGGAAAAGGGCGCAGGCAGAGGGGCTGTTGCCTTTGCCTTTCGTGCAGGACTGGAGGCAAAGGAGGCAAGGTTTCCCCTCGTTTATTTTGAGGAAAGGTACGTTCCCGGGGACAGAACCATCGTCGTTATAGGAAAGGGAAGACTTGCAGAGAAACATCGCCTGAGCGAAGAGACACAGGGATTTTGCCTTGAAAAGGGAAAGAGGTTCTGGTATCTGAGGCCAGAGTGTGCCGAAGGGGTTTCCTCCACTCTTCTCTTTCCTGCACTTACAAGGGAGAAAAACCTTTTCTACTCAAGGTTCTTCCTTGAAAAACTCAGATTCTGGATACCTGAAGAAGCGCAGCGTATCCTCGCAGGGAAAGCACCGGGAAAGCCATACATTTCAGGGGAAATATACGGAAAAAAGCCGGTGTATCATAAGGAAATAAGAGGTCTGGACGAAGTACAGAGGTTAAAGAAGATGCTAAAGGGGCTGAAATTCACCAGCCTCATCGCTTATATCAGCGAGCCTCCAGAAAGAAGAAGAGCTCTTGAAAAGGAGCTGGGTCCCGGTGCAAAAATTCGCTCTGCCTACAAAACAGGGTTCTTCTGGATAAAGGAAGAAGTACTCCCACTGATAAAGGGCTCGGACAGGATTGTAATCCATGTAAAAAGGGTAAAACCCGGAAAACTTGAAGAGATAACGAGTTCTTCAAAACAGTTTCTTTACGAGCTTTATCCGGTGGACGAAATAATAAGTAAAAAAACAGGCATCCCTCCTGAAAATATAGAGTTTGTGCTTGAAGATGGCGGTCCTCTCTACAGGGTAGAAGCCTTCCGCAGGGGAAAGCTGATTAAAAAATTCTCCCTGAATCCGCCTGTGGTAAGGGAACCCTTCCCGAGGGTTCAGGGATGGGTGTTCGCAAAAAATGGAGAAAGACCGGTCCTATCCAGAAGGATAAAAACCGATACCGAACTGGCATGGGAGTTTTACAGGAACAAATTCATACCCTGGCTGAAAAGGTTTATTATGGAAAAAACAAATAAAAATCCAACATGGGATAAGCAACCGTTCTTCTCTTATATTGAAATTAACTTCGAGGCACCGGAGCCTGATTTTCCCATGGGGATCGATTACGAAATGGTAAGTTCCACTGAGGCTCTCCACGATGAGCTCTATTTCTACACCCTCTATTTTGTCTCAAGGTTGCTCAAACCTGCAAAGGACGGAGGAAACCTGAGGCATAACCTGTATCCCGGAGCTATAATCCCACTCATCCGAACCTCGGATAAGGGCTTCAGACTGGAAATAAAGGTTTATGACTATAGAAAACCAGGTGTCTATCGAGGCAAAAGGGATATTGAGAAATTCTATCCAGAAGGAAAGGTAAGGTACGAGATCAGGGGATGGGACAGAAACCGCTTATGGGCAGGCCTGAATTTCGAAAAGGAGGACGACTTCATACTATACTCAAGGGCCTTCTCCAGGATAAAGGAAATGAAATTTCCCGTGGACCTTGTACTGACACTCAAATACAAAGACTCCACAAAGACCTACAGGGTACACGGAAAACTTCCTGCCCTGAAATGTGGAACGAGAACAATGTCATGGGATGAACCCCTCACACCTGAGACAGCAGAATGTGCCGCCTCCCGGTTTAAGTACTCCTATCCAATGGCCGAAAGCTTCAGGGGAAGAAGAGTTTATATTATAGAAAAGGTATCCGCCACAGGACCGCGCTATTCTGCAGTCCATTTTACAAGGGAAAAACCCACCCTGGTCTTTAATGCTCGCCAGCACGCCAATGAGGTTTCTTCAACAAGTTATCTCCTCAGGTTCCTTATGCAGGAGAAGATATCTAACAATATAAACCTTATAGCCAATCCTGTGGAAAACCCGGACGGTGCTGCCATAGCCATAATGATGATGAAGAGGGAAAATCCCCTTCATTCCCTGCATGCAGGAAGGTACAATGCCCTCGGTACCGAGCTTGGATTCCATCTCAAGAAGTTCTCCCCCTATGCTCCGGTGGGATTTGTCCGCCTGAAGATGCTCAACAGATGGAAACCAGATATTTTCCTGAACCTCCATGGTTACCCCTCCCACGAATGGGTACATCAGTTCACCGGATATCTACCCTTCCCATACAGAAACTACTGGATTCCAAGGGGACACTTCTTCTACTTCTCCTCCAGTGAAAACCCCATACATGAGAAATACTCAAAGAAAAGCATGGACGTTCTTGAATTCGTGACAAAATACCTTTCTTCGGATAAAAGCATAAATGAGTTTAATAAAAGGCTTTACTCAAGGTATACAAGATGGGCAAGGCGATGGAATCCCCATGCCTTTAAAATGGTATACAAAAACAAATACAACGTTTACTGGAAGAGCGGGCGCAGGGTCTCATTCAAGATCACGCCCGACGCTACCTTTGCATCGGAGGTCCCGGAATATATGGATGAGACTGCGCGGGGAAAACTTCTCAAATATCTCATCCATTGTGGTGACCGGTACATAAAGGCACATGTAAAATACCTCCTGGAACACAGTCAAAAACCCTTCTACGTATTCCAGGAAAGTTCCCTTGAAATAAGGGTTAATAAACTCAGAAAAAGATGGTAAGGAGGAAAAAATGAAAATAAAAAGAATATTAACCGTATTTTTGCTCTTTGTGTTTTCCGCATTTCTGTTTGCGGATTTTATAGTCATAGGAGATGTGAGGCTTATAATTGAAGATTCCCTGAGACGTCAGCCAAATCCCAATTTCCTTGAAAATATACAGGAGATCAACCTCCTCAAACCTGAAGCGGTATTCATGATCGGAGATCTGGTATACGGATACGATGACAGGAAAGAGGTTTTGGAAGAGGAATGGAAAAAGTTCCAGGAGGCAATACATCTCCTCAAGGTGCCGTACTACCTTGTGCCCGGAAACCACGAAATTTTCGGTGAAGAGTTCGCTCTGGAACTCTACAAAAAATATGCCGGTCCGACTTACTGGGCTCAGGTGGTGGGGAACAAACTCTTCATAGCTCTGAACACAGAGGAACTGGGTTACGAAGCGAGCCTCTCACCGGAAGAGATAAAATTTCTGGAGAATACACTGGAAAAATACAGGGATATTAAGAAAAAATTCATTCTGATGCACAGACCCCTGTGGTGGGATTATGAGGACCACAATCTGTGGATGAAAAGGATCCATCCCCTGCTCCTCAAGTACGGAGTTGAGGCGGTATTTGCAGGACACTACCACCAGTACGAATACAGGGAGATAAACGGTATTAAATACATCGTGACCGGAGGTGGCGGTGCGGAGGCATCGGGAGAAGAGCTGAACGGTGGCTTCAACCACTTCGTATATGTGAAGGAAGGGGCAGACGGCGACGAATACCTGGTTATGGGAGCCCGGGGAATATTTCCTGTGGACTTCTATACCCATCAGGAAAGGGAAAAGGTTAAGAATTTCCTGAGAAAGCTCTCGCCTGTAGCACTTCCTGGTAAGGATACAGAATCAGTTATTTCCTTCAAAAATATTTTCAATAAAACTCTAAAATTTGAACTGGACCTTCAGAATACAGGTAACATGTATTTCACCGCCGCACCGGAAAAGGTGGAATTCCTGCTTCTTCCAGGGGAAACCCTGAATATTCCTGTAAAGTTAAGGTACAGGGTCAGGGATATGGAAGAACTTTTCCCCATACCTGTTTTAAAAATCAAAGCCACTGACGAGAAGGGCGACCTCTTCATGTGGAGAGGGGTGGAACTCAGGGTCCCCGGGGACAATTTTATCCAGAAGCTCTGGATATCAAAACCGGTAAAGTTTACCTATCATTACAATCGCAGGGATGAAGTGCCCGAAATATACAAAAAGAAACTCTCGAAAAAATTCCTGAAAAAACTCGCAAGGCAAATTGAACTGGATGGGAAGGAGATTCAGCCGGAATTTAATTATAAGTTCGACCTCGAAAAGGAGGTGTTTCCCAATATAGGGGTCTACGCCTTTCTGAAGATAGATATAAACTCAGACAAAGAGGTGGAAAGGGAAGCCATCATAGAAATGAGAGAGCTTTACAGGGTATATCTTAACGGGGAACTTATTTATGACAACGAGGACAAAGACAGATACAGCTATATAACCCTTCCCCTTAAAAAGGGAAAAAACACACTGATCATACTCGCAGTTCAGATAGGAGGTTCATGGACCTTTCGTATGGCTTTAAAATAGGGTTTACTTACTCCGGAGAAGCCAGTCCATTACAGAATAAAAAAGTCCATGGGATGCTTCATCATATTCGGGATGAGGACCTGTAAGGACCCAGCGCCCTGCCCCATAGCCACCATAGATTACGGCGGGTTTATTTATTACGGTATAGACGGCAATAACACCAAATCCTTTCCCCTCAAAATATGGACCACCCCA
>JAMOUL010000365.1 GCA_027062035.1 Candidatus Aminicenantota bacterium
CGAAGAGAAAAGAGAGGTTATCGGTGATGATGTTGTTCTATTTGCTGATGACGTTACAATAGAAGAGAGTATAAGAATTGTAAATTCCAATGTAAAAGCCGTTGTACTTCAAGAGGGTGGTAAAACCTCTCATGCTGCAATTATTCTGAGAGACTACAAAATCCCGGCCGTTTTTGGTGTAGGAGACTTTACCGATAAGGTAGAAGATGGAGATACGGTTATAATAAACGGATGGAAGGGAGAAGTCATAATAAATCCCAAAGAAACAACCCTTGAAAGATTTAAGAAATTAGTTGAAAAATACAAAGAAGAGGCAAAAGGCCTGTTTGAAATAAAAGACCTGCCCACAGCCACCACAGACGGAAGAGGCATTACTCTCATGGCCAATATTGACCTTCCGGAGGAGATAGACCTTGTTCTTGAGGAAGGTGCGCATGGTATAGGGCTTTTTAGAACAGAGCTACTTTTTTACGAATATGGAGATGACGAAAAAGAGCAGGAAGAGATTTACAGGAGTATCTGTGAAAAGATATATCCTTTTCCATGCATAATAAGGGCTTTCGACCTTGGTGGAGACAAGGTTATCAAGGGATACAGGGAAAAAAATCCGTTTCTCGGACTTCGGGGCATAAGGCTTTTACTTGAAGAGGAAGAAAGGTTTAGAAAGCAAATAAGGGCTATTTTAAGGGCCAATGTAAAGGGCAATGTTAAATTCATGATTCCCATGGTAACCACATTGTGGGAGGTAAAAAGATCAAAAGCAATTTTCAAAGAAGAAGCAGAAAGACTTTCCAGAGAGGAAGAAATTCATCTTCCCGATTTCGGAATAATGGTTGAGGTTCCATCTGCTGCCTTAACGATTGACAGAATTGCATCTTATATAGATTTTGTCAGTATCGGAACCAATGACCTTACGCAATACACCCTTGCCGTTGATCGCAGAAACAGTAAGGTTTCATATCTTTTTCAGCATACCCATCCGGCAATTTTGCATCTTGTAAAGAAGGTTGTTGATTCAGGCAGAAAACATAGCTTCAGAGTTGGGGTTTGTGGCGAAATCTCATCCGATCCTGTCGGAATTATACTTCTTGTAGGATTAGGTGTTGGCGAATTGTCTCTAACTCCTTCCCTTGTTCTTCAAACAAAGAAACTTATAAGGAAGGTTTCCATGGAGGAGGTGGAAGACCTTGCTAATAAGGCCCTTTCCATGGCAGATGGTGATGAAGTTAATGCTCTGGTCATGGAGTTTTTGAAAGAGAAAGTCCCTGAAATAGTAGAAAAGTA
>JAMOUL010000366.1 GCA_027062035.1 Candidatus Aminicenantota bacterium
AGTACCAGATATAACTGGTTCTCAATAGCGAAATTTCGTGCTGATTCAATTCTATTGCTTAGAATTTCCTCCCTGCTTTTTCCCGTTAACCTGGAGAATTCCCCGGGATGCGGGGTGAAAACAGTCATATTTGTAAATCCTGGAAGAGTGGGAAGGGTGGCAAGCAGGTTCAGTCCGTCAGCATCAATTACCATGGGGAGAGATGCCCTTTTAATAACTTCCAGAATAAAGGCCTTTACCCCTTCGCCTGTTCCCAGACCAGGCCCCATGGCAATAATGGTTTTTCCCTTAAGCATTTCCTCTATTTGAGCAATGGCCTCTGCTGATATTTCGCCTTCATCTGCTTTAAGGGGAAAGGTCATTATTTCCGGAGGTACGGGAAGCATGGGTAGTGCCGTCTCGGGAGTTGCCACTGTTACAAGTCCTGTTCCTGATTTTAAAGCAGCGAGTCCGGCCATGGCCGCTGCTCCCGTTTTTCCTATAGAGCCAGCAATTACCAGTACATGACCATAATCGCCCTTATGGGAGTCGGGTTCCCTTCTAAAGAGTTTTCTCGGGAAAAGACCATCGGGGAAGGTAAATCTATACGGTAATTCTTCGTCCTCGTACGCATCATTGGGTATCCCTATTTTTACCACATCAATATCCCCACAGTGAGACTCTCCAGGAGGAATGATGTGTCCGAACTTGAGGGCCTCGAAAGTTACAGTATAATCTGCCTCTATTGCTCTCCCCATGATTTCCCCGTTTTCTGAAGAAACTCCTGAAGGCAGATCAACAGATAGTATTCTTCTCGCAAGTAAATTTATATCGTCTATTACCCGGGCAAAGAAGCCGGTTACCTCTCTTTTTAACCCGGTGCCAAAGATTGCATCCACTACCAGATCAGCCCTTTCCACAAAGGGCAAAAGTTCTTCCCATTCTACCATGGACGTTGCTAAATAAATGTTTATTCCGCTTTTTTCTGCCACTTCAAAATTTGTCTTTGCGTCTCCCTTCAGCTTTTGAGGGTCTGCCAGGAGAATTAAATTTACAGTGAGATCGTGGTTCTGGAGATGGCGGGCTGCGACTATTCCGTCTCCCCCATTATTTCCCGGTCCTGCTACAACTGTTACAGTATAAACATCTTCCAGTTCAAGAACCTTCTTTGCTACCCATCCACCGGCGTTTTCCATAAGGATTCTTGAAGGTATCCCATATTCCTCTTCCGCCTTTCTGTCGAATTTGCCCATTAATTCTGCATTAAAAACGAGAATTTCCTTCATTATTACCTCCGCTCTTCTAAATGATAACACAGAGAACTTTAAGGACTAATTTTCGTAAAAACAGATGGAGGTGGAAAAAATGAAAAAGATATGGGTTCTTGTATTATTATCAGCGTTCCTTGTGGCTGGAGGAATCCACAAAGAGAAGGTATTCAAGGTAACCGAGCCCCCTGTACTCCATCTCAGGATTGTCTCAGGAAAGATAGTTGTAAAGCAATGGGATAAGAAAGAGGTAAAGGTTTCTCTGAAGGTGAAATACTGGGGCGAAACCCCGGAAATTGAGCTTTATTCAGAAGGAAACGACATTTTTGTGAAGGTGAAAAATCCCAGAAAATTCTGCTTTTTCTGCAACCGGAAATCTCCCAGGGCTTTTCTGGAGGTTTACACTCCGGAGGGATACTCTGGAAAGATTTCTGCAGTGAGCGGTGATGTATATGTTGAAGGGAAGGTTGTATATCTCTACACGTCCACAGTTAGCGGAAACGTGGTCTTTAACGAGATCATGGGGAAGAAGGTTAAGTTTACCTCGGTTAGTGGGGACATAAGGGGAAAATCCGTTATTTGCGATAATTTGTTTGTGGAAACGGTAAGCGGTGATGTAACCATGGAAAACTTCATTGCCCCGGAGATAAAATTCGAAACCGTCAGTGGCGATGTCAGACTGAACACTGAGAAGGCCGACTTTGACGAAGGATGCTGGAAAATATCCTCTGTTAGCGGAGATATAGAGGTATTCTTTTCCCGGCCTCCGAGAATTTCGTACCTTAAGGTAAAAACCCTTAGCGGTGACATAAAAATAGGCAGACAATATATTAAGGGTACACTTAAGGAAAAGAGAGGCGATAAGGGAATAAGCATAAAAATCTCAAGTGTTTCCGGAGATGTTGTTCTGAAATATTAAAGGTCAAGCACGACCCTTGCCCTGAGCCGCCCTTTTCTTTTCTCTATTTTTATCTGATGCATTGTGATGGCCTTTATGTATACATCCGGGGTCCCGGACAGTTTCCCGAATGCAACCCTGCCCCTTATTGAAAAACCTTCTTTTTCAAAGATTTTAATTTCCCTGACTTCCACAGGTAGAAGAGAAGAGGTGTCATATAAATACAGAAATTCGGATAACCACAGGAAAAGCAGGGTTTCCAGTGAAGGGCTTTCCAGGACTATTTCCTTCTCTGTTGAAGGTTTTAACTGTCGAACTCCCCTTCCCTTTACAATCGCTGAAAAGGCCAGGGCAGCATTTTTAAACAGTTCCTCAGCGTCCCTTCCATAAATGTAAACCCCCATATCTGCAGTTGTAGGAAAAGTCCTATATCTCAAGGCCACGCGCTTTCCCGAAGGCTATATTTGCCTTGAGAAATCCCTCAGGATTTCCTATATCGAATCGGTCTCCCTTGAATTTATAGCCTACCAGCATTCCTCTGGAGGCCATAATAGACAGAGCATCTGTTAGCTGGATTTCCCCTCCCCTCCCGGGGGGTATTTTCTCAAGTATGGTAAAGACCTCGGGGGAGAGAATGTATCTTCCTATAACCGCAAGATTGGATGGTGCCTCCTCTACCGCTGGTTTTTCTATAAGCCTTTCAATTTCGTATATTGCATCATCAAGGGGTTTTCCCTTGATGATTCCATAGGATGATACCCTTTCCCTTTCCACTTCTTCCAGCGCCACAACAGATTTTCCGGTTTGAAGAAAGACGTCCAGCATCTGTGCAAGTACGGGTTTCTCTGCCATAATAATGTCATCCGGAAGAACCACGGCAAAGGGTTCATCACCCACGATTTCTCTTGCACAGAGGACAGCATGGCCAAGTCCCATTGGAATTCCCTGCCTTACGGAAAACACCCGCACTGCTTCGGAGAGGGTTTTTAAAAGTTCTGCCATATCCACCATACCCTTTGCCCTGAGTATTGCTTCGAGCTCCGGATCCCTGTCGAAATAATTTATTATAGGCTCTTTTCCCCTCGCTGTTACCAGCACTATCCAGTCGAAGCCACTTTTTGCTGCCTCTTCAGCAGTATAATGGATGGCAGGTCGATCAACTATGGGAAGCATTTCCTTTGGAATGGCCTTTGTAGCAGGCATCATCCTGGTTCCGTAACCTGCTACCGGAAAGATGGCTTTTCTCATCTTAAAAAAATGGACGGTAGGGGATTCGAACCCCTGACCTCTGGCGTGCGAAACCAGTGCTCTCCCGCCTGAGCTAACCGCCCTTAAATAAAATTATATATCAGAAGTAAAGCAAAAATTCAGCAGGGGAAGGCCGGGAATTAATGAAATCTATTTCCTTCCTCTTTGTCTCAATCCACTTTTCTATCAGGGCTGTAGTAAATACATCTCCCTCAAGAAGATATTCGTAATCATCTTCCAGCTCTCTTAAAGCTTCATCCAGGGATGAGGGCATATTTTCCTTAACTACAGCTTTACCTTCTTCGGCAGGACCCAATCCCATTTCCACAGGGTCCAGTCCTCTTTTTATTCCGTCTATTCCTGCCATAATTATGGCTGCAAGGATAAGATAGGGATTTCCTGTAAAGTCCGGGGTTCTGAATTCTATTCTCGTTCTTAATGGGTCTCTGACATATCCTGGAATCCTTATGGCAGAATTTCTATTGCCCCTGGCAAAGCTTATTGACGCTGGTGCCTCGAATCCTCCGTTTAACCTTTTGTAGGAGTTTATAGAAGCATTGGTAAAGGCTGCCAGGGATTTGGCGTGGTAAAGAAGCCCGCCGATGTAATTCATGGCAAGGGGGCTGAGGTTAGAGTATCCCTCCTCGCTATAGAACAAATTTTTACCTCCGTTTATCATGAACTGGTGGAGGTGCCATCCAGTCCCTGCCTGGTTAAAAATGGGTTTCGGCATGAAGGTTAAAAATAGACCCATCTGGGTCGCAAGATTTTTAAGCAGATATTTTATTTTTATAGAATTATCCGCGGTTTTTACTGTAGAGGCGAATTTTGTCTCTATTTCCTGCTGTCCGGATTGCCCAACCTCATGGTGGTGATATTTTACGTCAATGCCTTCCTTCTGAAGGAGTTCCACTGCCTTGTCCCGGAAGATAGCGAAGGTGTCCTCGGGCATTTCCCTGTGGTAACCATTGTAATATGTGTCATCCTCAGAATTTAGATGAAATCCGCTGTTCAATGGCTCAAAATAGAACTCGGCATGATTAAAAAGATAAAACTCATATTCTGGTCCCCAGAGGAGGTCATGACCGATTCCCTCCTTTCTCAGAAGTTCTATGCTCTTTTCCAGAACGTATCTTGGGTCCATGGAATAACGGGTTCTTTCCGGATCCGCAAGGTGCATAGTTGTGAGAAATGAAATGGTCGGGATTTCGTGGAAGGGATCATGAAAAAGTGAGTCCAGTATTGGGATAAGAACCATGTCCGATGACTCTACCTTTACCAGATTATAACTTGACCCGTCGAAACCAACGCCCTCATTGATAACCTCTTCTGTAAAGTATTCTGCAGGAAGTGAAAGATGATGCAGCCTTCCTGGTAGGTCAATGGCCTTCAGATCAATCAGGCGGATGTTCTCGTCCTTGATGATCTTAAAAATCTTTTCCTTTTCCATTGTCACCTCCGATGCTATTATATCAGATAAGAAGGAGGGAATGCATGGAGGTGGAAGAGAAGAAGCTCAGGAGGGAACTGGATGGACTTGAGCTCGCGGAGTACAGGGAGATTTTTATAGAGGTCGCATCTCTTTATGAGATAACAGATAGAGAGGGAAAGGTAACGCAGCAAACCTTTACAAGGTTTGGAAGTTCCGCAAGGACCATAAGCTCTGGTAGGGAGTTTTTCTTTGCGAGGCCTTCCCTTTATCCAGGAGAGTATGCTGAACCAGAGGAGTTTCCCCGGCACGATTACCTTTTTCTAATGAAGACCCTCAAGGATCTGAGATATAACATAGAATCTGGCGAAATTACGCTTAGAAGT
>JAMOUL010000367.1 GCA_027062035.1 Candidatus Aminicenantota bacterium
CCTTTCTGCAGGCTCATCGTGTAAAATCCAGCCTTAGTGAAGGCGAATACATGATAGTAACCATCCTCTGTGAAGTTAAGCACAGATTCGTAAAACTTTCCCTGCGGTTCTAATGAAAGCATTTTTCCAGAAGGAAGTGCAACACCATAACCCTTCACTTCATCACGGGATATAAAATCAGCAACAGGAAACCGATGCCCCCATCCCAGAAACACTATTGTATGTTCCCCAATCTTCCCGTAGTGACCTGTAGAATTTATCCATAGAGTATGTGGGAAAAGCATCCCTATTACCAAAAAACCTAATAACAACTTCCTGTACATCTTTACCTCCTGTTGTTAGGCAAGACTACATTTTATAGTAAAAACTATAATCTGTCAATGGTTTATACAGATGGAACCAGGAACCGGAGGACGGTTCCTGGTTCCTTAAACCTTAGAGGAGGGAAATGAGGAGGATTAATGGGTGAGGATCATTTCAGTGGCGTGGTTCTCCGAAACTCTCCACCCATCATCGTAAAGCACCAAATATGCAACACCCCTGTATTTTCTGCGTTTCAACTCTTCAATATCATTGTTTAGTGCTTTCTCATAAATTCTTACAGCGTCGAATTCATCACGGAAGTTTCCGTACCTCCAGCTGTACTCAACGGTGACAAATATCCTTCCATCAAGGGCTGTTGAGGGAGCAGTGATTCCGAGTATCTCGTCCACCACCTTCTCACAGACTATTAGTTCCACGTACCTGTAATCATCCTCTGAACCCTTTTCAGCACCTCCCACCATGTTTCTGTAAAGGGAATCAACGAACCTGTCGATCTCCCTGCTTTTATTTTCAATATTCCATCTTTTCATTGCCCTGGGAGTCATCAGCACAAAGGCATTTAACTTTAACCTCACATAAGATCCATCACTGGTTTCAGGGATTTCCTTCTCAGACCAGTTTAATATCTTAACAAGCCCGAGTTTTTCCAGAGCGATGTACATTTTATGCATGGCATCCCATCGTTTTCCATAGTGTCTTTTTTCTCTATGGTAAAGTACCGAGTCCTTTTCAAGGGGTATTATGGAGCTTTCCTCAATTTTTCCTATCTTTAACGTATAGGAAACGGGCTCGGGCATCTTTCCTGAAGAGTATAGAAGTTTCTTTGCATATCTCCTGGAAAGGGAATTTCCCCCACAGGAAATGATGAGACCCACAAAGGAAACAACCAGCGAGCCGTAAAAGGCAAATTTGATCCTGCTCATCATCACCTCCTGTACTTTTTACAAAATTA
>JAMOUL010000368.1 GCA_027062035.1 Candidatus Aminicenantota bacterium
CATTATCACATAAACAATATTGCTCAGGAAGGAAAGCACTGTAAAAATAACTGCTGCCCAGAGGGCTGCTCTGAAACTATTAAAATGTTTTGCTATGGAAGCTTCAAGATTGAAACTGAATATTGTCCCGAGCCTGCTCAGGGTAAGGGCAATTCCAAAGGCAAGAGCCAGTTCTTTTCCCTTAAACCAGCGTGCAAGTATGGCGCTCTGGGCAACAACCAGAGACTCAGACCCCATACCAAAAATCAATCTTCCCACATAGATCATTGTCATGTTATTGGCAAGGGCAACTATGGTGGCACCAAGGACAACAAGGGAGGAAAAAAGAAGGCTTGCCCTGCGGGTTCCTATTTTATCTATGATAATTCCACCTATGAAAACAGTGAATATGGCTGCAATACTGTAGGCAGAATAGGTTGCACCGATCTGCTCCCTTCCTATTCCAAGGGCTTTGATTAATAAAGGTGCAATAGCCCCCAGACTGTCATAGGCGAAATAACTACCATACGTTAAAAGAGCTGCGAAAAATAAAACCGTGAACCTGTAAATGGGTTTTGCAGGATGAAAAAAACCGACCCGTTCCATTTCAGTCATCTTAACCTCCTGTGCATTGAAGGAAAATTATAGCAAGCAGGAATAGGTTTAACAAATCCCACCTCCCATTCAATTTATCTCATTACCGTGCTTGAAAAGAAGTATAATTATAAAGGTATGAAACGGTTATTAATATTTTTTATACTCGCAGGATTCGCCCTGGGCGGTATTTACAGGGGACAGGTTATAAGGGTAATAGATGGAGATACAATCTACGCCTGGGTGGAAGGATTTGGAAGGGTAAAAATAAGGCTTATTGGAATAGATGCTCCTGAAAGGGAAATCGGAAGACATGCTCTACGCCAGACAAGAAGGTGGCACAAACCACCGGACGAAATAGCCTATCTTGGCTGGAAGGCAAAACAGTTCCTTAAAACACTGCTTCCAAAGTATTCAAAGATCAAGGTGGAAACCGATGTAGAAGTATTTGACGATTACGGAAGACTTCTTGCCTATATATGGAAAGGAGAAAAACTTATAAACGAAATTATGGTCAGGGAGGGATACGCCAGCGTTTATACCTTTCCTCCCAACGTAAAATACGTGGAAAGGCTTATAAAGGCACAAAAGGAAGCCCAGATGGAAGAAAAGGGCATCTGGGCTCCCTCTCCTATATACTGACCCCTCAGAAGGAATATTTGATTTCTATAAAGGCTTTAGAAAAGTCCTTACTTCTCCCAAAGATGCTGTTCTCAGGACCATTGAAAATAGTGGCACCAAGATACAGGTTTACGCCATCCGAAATTTCGTATGTAAATACAGGGAGAAGAAAATAATCTCCGTCCTGGAAATTGTAGACACCAATAAGCTGGAAGTTGTAAAAACCTTCCTTTTTATATGAAAGCCTTACGGAGGCAGAATTTGTCATTTTATCCTCTGTGGGACCCATAAGTCCTTCATGCCACTTCAGAACGCGCTTCTGTACAAACTGAAGGTTCACACTCAGGTTATCCGCCACATTCCAGTCCATTCCCAGCACATATTTTATATAAGGATTCTTAACAAATGGATTTGTTCCTTCAGCATCTTCCGTAAGGTAATAGGCACCCTCTCCCTTGAAAACAAATCTTCCTGTGGCATAGTCAAAGTCCGCTCCGAAGACCTGCTGTCTTCCGTATTCCATTCTTAATCCTGCAAAGGAAGGATACACGGTGGGAAAAAGATCAAATCCCCTCCAGTATGAAGTTGAAAAATTAACCCCGGCCAGGCTGGAAGAGAACCTTATTCCTTCCTGCCAGTTTTCGGGTTTTTGCTCGGGTAGAACCTGTTCTGCTCCTGGAATTTCCATCCCCGTTTTATTGGGGGTAAAGTATGGAACGAACACAAACTCAATACTGGAGAGGCCAAAATACCAGTCAGCCTTAACAGCGTTTACGGCAAGTCGGTAGTCCTCTATCTCGGCAGTAATGTTTGTATAATCCCACGGGGTGACGTTATCTGTGGGATTAATCCAGTCAGTTCTTCCCCAGAAAACAAACTGCTTCCCGAGTTTTAAATCCACAGCAGAAAAATGAAACGTAACATAGGCTTCAACCGGATATACCTTTAATACGGAAGAACGGTCGGCAGAGCCCTCGCTGTTCCTCTGATCCAGATCAAAGTCAAAGGAGGCAAAGAATTCAATATTCTGCCTCTTCTCCTTCATTGTAAGCTGGAAGCGGGTACCATATCGGTCAAAATTATAGGGAGACACCAGCTTTGGATGCGCAAAGAATTTAAGGTATCCCTGAAAATCCACTCCTGATAATAAAGCAGTTAATACAAGTACAACTGCCAGTTTCCTCATTGCTGCAAATACCTCTTTGTAAATATGCTGGCCGGCAATCCCTTGTTCACCTGAAGGTTTTCAAACTTCATTTCACTGCTACTGCCGGCCTGAACGTTTTTCATAACCATATGGGTCTGAAACCATATGGAGCCTATCTTTTTTATCTCCTTTACATCCAGAACCTTCCAGAGCGTTCCTGTGCGGTCGTAATATTCGGCATGAATCACACTCCACTTTTCAGGGTCCACCCAGTGAATCACTTTACTGTAGCGGGTATCCTTTTCCACCTTCTTGCTTGAAGGAAGGGCTTCGACCTTGTAGCATTTTATTCCATTATATTCCACCATGCCCAGATTCTTATATTTCCAGTCCTGAAGTTTCGGTTTACCAATGTCGTAATAACTGAAATCTGAGCCCATGAAGGCTCCACCTTTTCCGCTGGCCGCAATTCTCTTTATTCTGCGAAGGGCTGGAAGATAAAGGTACCTTTCATCTTCACCTCTGGAATGTTCTATGAGCAGAAATCCTGTTCCCTCCACATCAGGAGGATAAAGAAACTTCATAACCATATCGGTTTCATCCTCTGTTCTCTTTCTGGAATACATTTTTATTTTTCTTATTCTGGTTCTTCCTCTTACGGTTATCTTCATGGTGATCTCCCCTTCCATATCTTTCCATCCCGTCTTTTTCACCACCTTTTCCATAATCTGTCTGCCGGTCAAATTTTCCCCGTACAGGGGGATAAGGAAAAGGCTCATTAAAATAATCGCGAATTTCCTCATTTTTCCCTCCTTTGCGCCGCCTTTTTAAGAGATTTTGGTTTAAACGTTATGAAATATATAGGTAACAGGGTAAGGGCGGCAAACGCGGTTGTTATCATTGTAAGAGCCAGGAGGAATCCCATGGCCTTTACACCCTTAAACATGGAGAAAACGAGAAGCATAAATCCTGAAGCAACAACAAGGGAATTAAAAACTATGGCTACCCCTGACGTTACCATAGAAGGAGATATGCTTTCTCCGTAATCTCTGGATCGAAGCTCCAGGATATATCTATGAATGAAATGTATTGCATAATCCACACCTATTCCGATGGCAAGACTCGAGGTAACCATGGTCTGGATATCAAGGGGAATTCCAAGAAGGCCCATGGTAGCGAAGTTCAGAAAGATCCCAAAGAAAAGAGGTACTGCGTTGAAGATTCCAATAATAGGAGAACGGAACATAATGGATGTGAGCAACCAGACCAGAAAAAGGGAGGCAATTATGCTCCAGAATTGGCCCTTTACCACCATTTCCCTTACCACAAGTATCAATTTTGCCATCCCTGTTATGTCGGCTTTTACTCCATCCGTTTTCTTCTTAAGAAACGAAGAAAGGGCTTTATCTATTTTTCTTAACCTGGAATCCCTGTCAGTCTTAACGAAAATTGCCACCCTCGCATTTCTATAATTAAAGTCCACCATGTTTGCAAAATCCTCAGGGGAGGAGGAAAGCTCGTAAAGTTGAAGAAGTTGAGCCACGAGCTTTTTCCCCTCCACCTGGAATTTCTTTTTTATTTTTCTCCCGCCCTCTGAAGAAACAATTGTTTCTGTCTCCAGCACGTCAGGTATTCTGAAATATGCAGGATCATTGTTATGCACAGCTTTATTTATCAATTTTACAAAGTCTGCTATAGATTGGGTTGAACCAACATAGGGGAGATTTTCTGCATATCTCTCCAGTTCATCCATCACCTTAAGTACCTTCGGGTCCTTCATGGCCCCATCCTGTTCCCCTTCAAATAGCACGTAAAAAGTTGTGGTCCCGGCAAAATGTTTGTTTACAAATTCAGCTGCTACTCTAACCGGATTCTTTTCAGGAAACTGGGAAATTGGGCTGGACTCCACCCTCAGGCGCGATATAGCTACTACCGAAAGAAGAAGTATTATAGCCACTGTAATGGCCATTGCCCTTTTCTTTCTTACAAGGAAACTGGAGTAACGGTACATGAGTCCACGGAGTCTCCCCTTTTCATCTCTCCATCCTTTCCCAGCCTTTATTTTAAGTAAAGATAACACTGCAGGAACAAAGGTTAAAGACCACACGAGAGCGGCAAAAACTCCGAATGCGGAGAACATGCCGAGTTCTTCCAGTGATTCCATGTGGCTTGTGTTCAGAGCTATAAACCCGGCCATGGTGGTAAGGGACGTCATGATTACAGGAGCATAAAGATCATGAATTACATTCCTCACCAGTTCTTTTGGCGACTCATACAATGGAGCGTTTTGATAATAATGGGTAAGAATGTGAATACTATCTGCTATCCCGATTGCCATAATTAATATGGGAAGCATTTCAGTGGCATGTGTAATTGGCCTCCCGATAAGAGCCATAAAACCCAGGGTCCAGTCAACACTCGCAAGAACAACGGTTAGAGGAACAAGGACTCCCCTTACACTGGAAAATATAAATAAAAGAAGAAGGAAAATAAGGATAATTCCTGATGTAAAGAACATTCCCATGTCCTTTGCAATTCCCTTGCTTATGTAGTAATCCACGATGGGTTGCCCTGTGGCGAAAACCTTTCCCTTATGGGAGGATGAAAATTTCTCCAATTCAGGTAAAAGCTTTTCCGCAAATTTGTCTTCGTCTGCACTTTTGCTGAGAAAAACGATTACAGCGGCAGCCTGTTCATCATCAGAGATTAGATTTTTGAGAAAGGCAGGATTCTCTGCAAGCCTGTCCTTCCACTTCTTTATATCCTCTTGAGTAGAAGGTTCCCATGCTAACGCTTCTTCTACGTTGATTCCTTCTTCGGTGCCCTCTATTATTTT
>JAMOUL010000369.1 GCA_027062035.1 Candidatus Aminicenantota bacterium
AATTATTTGAAATACAGGTCAGAATTGCCTCTCAAATCCCCTCAACATTTCATCGTTTTCTTTTCGATCAGATCAATTGGGATGCCCGCTGCATTGGAATAACAGGTCCAAGAGGGGTTGGAAAAACTACCCTTGTCCTTCAGCATTATAAAGAAAATTTCAGCTCTCCAGAGGAGTGTCTTTACTTCTCTGCAGACCATGTTCTCGTGGCAGGAATCGGGCTCTATAACATAGCAAGACAGTTCTTTGCTCTGGGCGGAAACATGATGATAATAGACGAAATCCACAAATATCCTGCATGGAGCCAGGAGCTGAAGAACATCCTCGATTCCTATCCTGGAAAAAAAGTTGTCTTTACAGGCAGTTCATCTCTGCACATCCTCAAACAAAAGGCTGATCTTTCACGGCGTGCCGTTACATACACCCTTCCAGGACTTAGTTTCAGGGAATATCTTGCCATCAGGGGACTATACGAAATTGAATCTCAGCCCCTTGACCGAATTCTTAAGGACCATGTGGCAATAGCAACAGATATTGTTGGAAAATTTCCTGTACTAAAGGCATTCAGAGAATATCTCGATCATGGTTATTATCCATTTTTCATGGAAGGTGTGGAAGATTATATGAACAAGCTGGGCAATGCCATTGAAAAGGTGTTTTATGAAGATATACCTGCGGTCTGGAATATTAAGCCTGGCAATATAGTGAATCTCAAAAAGCTTACTTGGCTCATTGCCTCTTCACAGCCCTTTGTGCCAAATATTGATAAAATCAGCAGGGAACTTAGGCTATCCAAGGAATATGTTTACATTTATATAGAAGCCTTGGAAAAAGCCGGCCTTATAAGATCTCTATTTTTGAGGCAAAAGGGGTTTAAATCAGTAAGAAAGCCATCGAAAATTTACTTGAACAATCCTAATCTATACAAACTTTTTACTGGCAAAAAAGGCATGGACCCTGAAAGAGGAGCAGTCAGGGAGGCGTTTTTTATCAGCCAAGCAGGGGAAAGATACCATGTATATCTAGCCCCTAAGGGTGATTTTCTGGTGGGAGATTATACCATCGAGGTAGGAGGCGCTCAAAAAGGCTTCAGTCAGGTCAGGGCAGCGGGTGAAGATGGCTTCCTCTTTATCGATGATATAGAAATCGGTGTAGGAAAGAAGATCCCTCTCTATTTAGCAGGCTTCCTATATTGAAAAATGTTCGAGTGCAATGGAAAACTTGCATCAAATGTGCTATTCTCATCACATGAATGTGAAAAATCCGCACA
>JAMOUL010000370.1 GCA_027062035.1 Candidatus Aminicenantota bacterium
CCGAAGAGTCTTAAAATTGTAGCCGGAATATCCCACATGGATGGATTCTCCCTTCCTATTTTGAAATTGCTGAGAAGGGTAGCTTTAACCTTTGACGGATCAATGCAATGGTCTCCGCTCCACCAGTCCATATTATCTGAAACGCTTTCGGCAGTGAGCCCGCCGATAGCTGAAGAATTGTCCATCCTGTAGTTCCTATTAAATCCTACAATAAGGTCTGGGGCTCTATAGAGATAGTCCTTTGAAAATACATCTTCCGATATAAAGACCTGGGTTACGGGGGGTTCCCCTGTCTCCGGATCCCTCAGTGCAAGGAGCTTTGCCCTGATCTCCTCCATGAGCTGTCTCTTCTGAGAAGGCTTTACTATTCCGTTGGCTTCCCTTCCTTCAAGGTTTATATAAAGGCCATTGAGCCCGATGGAGTAGGCAACAGAAGAATTCCAGTCAGCCTCCTCCATAATTGTGGCCCCATCATAATCGCTTGTATTCAGCTTTAAATACCCTTCCTTCAGCAGCCACGTATTAACATTTACCCTTCTTCTAAAGGGAGCGAATCCATGATCTGAAATTATAATAACCGGAATGTCACGGGGAACTTTCTTCAGGACATACCCAACCACCTTATCGAATTCTCTGTAAAGCTGTAAAACCATATTTCCGTACTTCTTACTCTCTTCAGGATGATAATAAGGATGCTTCGGGTCCCCAAGTGCCCAGAACATATGTTGTCCCTGATCGAGAGAGGAGTAATAGAAGAAAAGAAATCCCTTCCTGAGCGAAAGGAATCTTTCCAGTTCGTAATGGAAAATTCGGTTGCTCTCATCAAGAATGGACATTGATTGAGTTATGAAATCCCCAACGGTAAATGTTAAATTACTCAATGCCTTGGTATCAGCGGGTAAGCCCAGAGTATGGAATAATCCCAATTTCTCAGCAAGTTCCTTAGCATAATCCTCGGGAGTGGAAATGGGAAGGGCTGGCTCCCTGGGGTCTATACAAAGGGGCGACATGTACAACCTGAACTTTTTGCCTGCATCAAGAAGAAGAAATCTTACCATTGCCTTAATGGACTGAATTCCAGGAACCACCTCAAAACTCAGCTCAATCCAGGGACTCATTTCTCCTTCTTTAAGTAGGATTTCGTTACCCTGAACATCTATCCTCGCTGCCCTGGAACCCCTATCCAGAAAAACCCTGAATGGGATGGTCATGGGTTCCTCTTCTTCCCTCAAGGGATTTGGAGGTCCTTCTATTTCCGATTCCATTTCT
>JAMOUL010000371.1 GCA_027062035.1 Candidatus Aminicenantota bacterium
GTTCCTGGCTACGCCAATCAGTTTGGTGCCATTGGCTCAAAGGCAAACTTTATTGAAGGGGGGAAAAGGATGCTATCCTCCCAGAGCCCTACTATCGTTATAAAAAACGGACGGGTGGAGGCAGTCCTTGGAGCTCCCGGAGGCACAACTATACCGAATTCTGTGGTGCAGGTTATTCTGAATCTTTACCAGCTTGGTATGACTCCCTGGGAAGCAGTTTATTCCCCAAGATTGCATCATCAGTGGTTGCCTGATGTTCTTTTCCTGGAAAGGGATTTTCCTCGAAACCTCTCAAAGGCACTGGGTGATATGGGTTATCGGATAAAAACCCGAAGAAGAATAGGGGATGTCAACGGAATTTACTACTGGAAAGGAAAGTACGTTCCAGTAGCAGACCACAGGGGGGACGGCAGGGCTGGAAAAATTTGACTTCACCATCAAATACGGGGATAAATTTTGTGTCTGGCTCCGGGCTTGACTGATAGAGGATAATTTAGTAATATTGCTACTTCGGAGGAAAAGATGAAGAGGACCTTTCAGCCAAACAGAAGAAAAAGGAGACGCACACACGGCTTTCTTGTAAGGATGCGCACCAAGGGGGGAAGAGCTGTTATCAAAAGGAGAAGAAAAAAGGGCAGGTGGAGGCTTGCCCCATCCTGATTTCGGTTTTTCCAGAGAAAGGCGTTTAAAAAAATCAGGAGATATAATTGCAGTTTTTAAAGGAGGAAAAAGAAGGGAAACTCCCTATTTTTCCTTTTTGTGGAAAAAAAACTCCCTTGGATACGATAGATTGGCCGTTGTGGTTAATAAAAAATTTGGAAATTCTGTGGAAAGAAATAGAGGAAAGAGGTTGATGAGGGAAGCTTTCAGGCTTGAAAGAATGGACAAGGGAATAGATATTGTTATTTATTTAAAAGCACCCTTAAAAAAGGTTTCCTTTTCTAAGGTTAGAAAGGCTCTGCGGGACTGTATGGAGAAGGTATGAGGTATATACTAATTTTTCTTATAAAGGTATATCGCCTGATAATTTCCCCTCTATTCCCGAGTTCCTGCAGGTTTACTCCAACATGTTCGGAATATTCAATTGAAGCCATAAAAAAATATGGGGTCATAAAAGGGGGAATCCTTTCTGCTAAAAGGGTTTCCCGCTGTCATCCTCTCAATCCAGGAGGATATGATCCCGTCCCATAGGAGAGAAAAATGAAGAGTGACGAAGGAAGACTTTTAATAGCTATAGTTCTTTCAACCCTCATTATAATCGGATACCAGGTTTTCTTTGGAAGAAGAAAGGCAACAACACCCCAGAGGACACCTGCACCAGCAGCCACAGTTCAACCCAAAAAACAGGAACCAGCTCCCAGGGTGGAGAAAAAGGTTCCTCCGGCGCCACCGGTTGAAAAAATTGTGCCTGCAACGGAAACTCTGAAATCTGAGGAAACAGAGATAAAGAAGGAAAACGGGCTGGTAAGCTTTGTCTTCTCCACAAGGGGAGGAATCCTGAAAAGCTGGAAACTGAAAAAATACAGGAGGGAAGGAAAACATCTGGAGATGGTACCCCAGGGAGAGCCTGCTCCCTTTTCTGTATATACCGGAGACGAAGAATTTGATACCTGGGCCAACACCTCAACCTATTCCTATACCCAGAAAGGGGATACCATAATTCTTCTCCTCAAGAAGGATGAGGCCACCTATGTTCTTAAAGAATTCACCTATAAGGAACCCTATCAATTAATTTCAAAGGTTCTTATAGTAAAGGACGGAGCTCCAGCCGGATACCTCCTGTGGGGACCCGGGATGGCGCCAATAAGCAACAACCCCAAAAGCCAGATGGAAAAGAGGGAAATTGTTTATCTCAGCGGAGATTCCGTCAAAAGATTAAAGGAAACAAAGGAGGGAGAGATACTTTCCTCCCAGTGGATGGGATACGAAAATCGTTATTTTATCGCCCTTTTCTTCTCTACAAGGGGAAAACTTTTACATATAAACAAAAAACCATATCTTGGTGTAACTGCACCTGAGAAAATATATCTGGGGCCAAAGGATTATTTCATCCTCAAAAAAATAGGCAAAAAAACAGAAAAAACCGTGCGACTCGGGCTCTTCTGGTTTATCGGAGTTCCAACCCTGAAGGCGATGAAATGGCTGCATGACCACACTATTCCCAATTACGGTTTCGCAATCATCCTGCTCACCATACTTATAAAACTTCTCTTCTACCCTCTTACCTACAAGAGTTCCATCAGTATGTACAAAATGCAAAAGCTTCAGCCCAAGATAAAGATAATTCAGGAAAAATATAAGGGAGCGGATGCAGAAACCAAGAAGAAAATGAATATGGAGTTAATGGAACTGTACAAAAAGGAGGGGGTAAACCCTGCCTCGGGTTGTCTTCCATTACTGCTTCAGTTGCCGATTTTATGGGCATTTTTCAGTCTGCTTACTGCAGCGGTAGAGTTATGGCAACAGCCATTCATTCTATGGATTAAGGACCTCTCGGCGAAGGACCCCTATTATATCCTGCCCGTTCTTATGGGAATCAGTCAGCTAATCCTTCAGCTCATGACCCCTTCTGGCAATCCTGCTCAACAAAAGATGATGGCAATTCTCATGTCCGGATTCTTTACGTTCATATTTGCATCCTTCCCGGCTGGATTGGTCCTTTACTGGTTTACCTATAACCTGCTTTCCATTGGTCAACAATATTTAGTAAATAAATATCTAAAAACAATAGAGGTTTCACATGAAACATCGGGAAAAGAAAGAGTTCAGCGGAAAAGATCTTGATTTCGCCATAGGGGAAGCTGAAGAATATTTCGGAGTCCCCAGGGAACAACTTGCTTACAGGGTGATCAAGGAGAAAACCTCCTTTTTTGGGAAGGAAAGGAAGATTTTCATCCTCGCATGGATTAGAGATGACAACGAGGAAGAGGAATTAAAGGAATTCCTTGAGTACCTCGTAGAGAAACTTTCTTTAACAGGGAAGTTCAGGGTAGTTCCCGGAAAGGGAGACCTTCTTATCGTGGACTACCAGGGAGACGATTTTTATGTATTCACCGAAAACTATGGGGAACTATTGAATGACCTTCAGTATCTTCTTAATAGACTGTTTCCCTTCATAGGGAAAAGAATTGTCACCGACTCCCATGGCTTTAGAAGAGAGCGGGAAGCTTATTTGAGAAGACTCGCAAGGAAAGTGGCAGAAAGGGTGCGGCAGACAGGAGAAGAGGAGCTTCTCTTCCCCATGGAACCTAACGAAAGAAGGATAGTTCACATGGTTGTCAATTCAATGGAGGGAGTGGCAAGCAAGAGCGAGGGAAACGGATACATAAAACGAATAAAAATTATGAAGTTAAGCGATGGATGACACCATTGTTGCCCCCTCCACTCCTCTGGGAAGGGGCGCTCTTTTAATGGTTCGTCTTTCCGGTGAGGATTCCCTCCAGATAGCCCTGAGGTTCTTCAGGCCCAGAGGAAAAGTCCAGCCCAGAAAGGCCGTTTACGGAAAGTTATACGATTATGAAGAGGGGCTTTTCTTCGATGAGGGCATCATGGTTTACTATAAAGCTCCCGGTTCCTACACAGGGGAGGACATGGTGGAGATAACCACCCATGGTAATCCAATCATCATCTGGAGGATTGTGGAGCTTTCTGTTAAGGCCGGGGCAAGACAGGCGGAACCCGGAGAATTTACCTACAGAGCTTTTCTCAACGGGAAAATGGATCTTCCCAGGGCAGAAGCAGTGGAAGAACTTGTGGAGGCTCAGTCGTATAGGGGTGTAACCCTCTCCTTTTCTCAGCTGGAAGGAGGACTATCAAGAAGAATCGCCTCTCTTCGGGAGGAACTCTTAAACCTTGCCATCCTGCTTGAAACAGAAATTGAATTTCCGGAGGAAGAGGTTTCTCTCGAAAGACAGGAGCTGGTTTTATCCTTAAAAAAGGCAAAGGAGAAGATCGAGGCCCTGATTTCTCAGTTTGAAAAGGGCAAGCAGGTCCTGGAAGGGATAAAACTCGTTCTTGTCGGGAAACCAAATGTAGGAAAAAGTTCCCTGTTCAATGCGCTTTTAGAAGAGGAAAGGGCTATAGTAACGGAAATTCCAGGAACAACAAGGGATTTTCTAAGGGAACGAATAATAATAAAGGGAATACCGTTTTTAATTACTGACACAGCAGGAATGAACCCGAAACCCAGGGACGAAATAGAGAAAGAAGGAATGAAAAGGGCACAACAGCTTATAGAAGAAGCTGATGGGATTCTATTCCTCCTGGACCTCTCTTCTCCTATAGATGAAAGCGATCTTGCGCTTGCAAAGCTAACCTCCGGGAAAAAGAGACTTTTCGTACTTAACAAAAAGGACCTCAAGCACAAACTCTCGGAGAAGGACCTTTCACAGCTCGGGGAAGGAGCGTTTGTAAAAATATCCGCCAGGAAAAGGGATAACCTCGAAGCGTTGAAGGAAAAAATGTGGGAGACCTTCTCCTCAGCAGCCCCCATGGAGGGTGTTTATGTTAATTCCCGCCAGAAGGCCTTTCTTGAAGGAGCGTTATCTCATTTAAAAAGGGCTGAGGCCCTTTTAAAGGAAAACGTCTCAGAAGAGATAATAGCAGAGGAAATACGGGAAACCATCAGACAGCTGGAGGAAATCCTCGGTAAAATTAGCTCAGAAGAAGTTTTAAGAAATATCTTCTCCAGGTTCTGTATAGGAAAATGATGGACGTAGATGTAATTGTTGTGGGAGCAGGACATGCAGGAATAGAAGCTGCCCATGCCTCTGCAAAAATGGGGCTTCAAACCCTTCTCCTCACGATACACCTTGAAACCATTGCCCAGATGTCCTGCAACCCTTCCATAGGAGGAACTGCCAAGGGACAGCTGGTACGGGAAATAGATGCCCTCGGAGGTGTAATGGGGTGGATGGGGGATAAATGTGGAATCCACTTCCGACTTCTTAACAGGAAGAAGGGACCCGCTGTCCAGGCTCCAAGGGCCCAGGAGGATAAAGCCTGTTACAGGCTGGAGATGAAGCATTATCTGGAAAAGGTGGAAAACCTCATCCTTTATCAGGGAATAGCCACCAATGTTTTAGTAAAAGAAAACCGGGCCGCTGGAGTAAAACTTCTT
>JAMOUL010000372.1 GCA_027062035.1 Candidatus Aminicenantota bacterium
GCCAGAAGATTTCATCTTCCGAAAGGGTGGAATGGAATCCATGATTACCTCTTATTGCTGACCTGATCAGAGCCATAAGGAGACCGCCTCTTTTTACAGGAATAGCTATGTATGCAATGTCTTTTATCACCAGGTTTCTTACGAGTTCAAGTAGCCTCTTTTCGTATTCAAAATCGCAATCTGCAACCTTTCCGCCCGTTATTCCGTATAAAATTTTGAGATATTCACTCCCGCCAAAGGCATCCCTTTGCTTTCCCAGCATTATAATTTGACTTCCCTCTTCGCTAAACCCTATTCGAGGTTTTGTTTTGAGATTTTCTCTTATCCCAACCATGCCTATTATGGGTGTGGGAAATATTCTCGTATTCTCTGAAGGTGTAATATACCTCCGGGTTTTCCGGGCTTCCGAAATTGAGTCCGTCGGTTATGGCAACGGGTAATGCCCCTAAGGAGACAATTGTTTCAGCGGCCTGACATACTGCATTCATAGCTCCTTTCTTAGGATCAATTTCACACATTCTGCCGTTGCCATACACAGTCAGAGCAATGCCGAGGTCTGTGCCTTTTATCCTGAGCAGGGATCCGTCGTGTTCTCCCGGTCGTATCACAGTATTTATCTGAACCATATGGTCGTATTGGGTAAAGACCCAATTCTTTGCTGATGTGTTAAAATGTGATACCATTTTGATTATGGTGTCCTTATCGGGTGCATCGTTTTGTGTTATACGTATTGTTCTTTCAAAGTATTTGGAGTTATCGGGTCTTTGTTTTTCGAGATAAGGTTCTTTAAAACCTGATACTACAAAGTCAACGGGAAGTTCTGTTTCTATCCTATCGTTATATTTGATTCTGAAGACTTTTTCTTTGATCACTCTTCCTATGATTGCATGGTAAAGACCGTATTTTTCAAATATTTTTATAAATTTTTCTTCAGTACCGGGACGCACTATATAAATCATTCTTTCTTGTGATTCGGAAACAATTATTTCCCATGGTTCCATATTTTCTTCCCTTAAAGGGACTTTGGCAAGATCGATTTCTATTCCTACGTTGCTCTTATAGGCCATTTCGGGTAGAGTGGTGGAAAGCCCTCCTGCACCCAGATCCTGCATCCCCACAAGTCCGTCTATTTCCAAGACTTCCATAGTTGCTTCTATGAGCAACTTTTCCATAAACGGGTCTCCTATTTGAACTGAACTCCTTTTGTCTTCCCCTTCTTTCAGGGTCTCAGAGGCAAAGGATGCACCT
>JAMOUL010000373.1 GCA_027062035.1 Candidatus Aminicenantota bacterium
GGGATGCCACCGGTAGGTCGTCCCTGAGAAAATCCATCATGGGGAAAGTTTAGAGGAATAGCGTCAGGGTAAGGTTATGCCTGCTTCCATAAATTGCTTCTTCCATTCTTCGTAGGGCAGGGGTTTCACCTTCAGATTTTCGCCGTGCCTGTTTATGAATTCGATTGCACATTTGTCTCCGGTTAACACATATACTTCCGATAGTGTTTCCAGTTCTGCACACTTCTTTCCCTGAAGTATAGCATCGGCTTCTCCAATTTGTATAAGACAACCGATTTGTTCTGAAGTATCTATCAGTTGTTGAATTTCCATTCGGGAGTTGTTTATGGGACAGTCCATAAACCTTTCGGACACGAAGGATTCATATAAGTTGTCGAGAAGTCTCTGGTGCTTATCGCTTTCTCGCTTGGGTTTCAGGGAAATAAATTCCTTCTTTACCTTTTTGGGAATAAGTATAGCATCGTAGTCCAGACTCAACTGGGTTATAACTGCATAGAGATATTTTTCCTCGGTCTTTTTTAATAGATTAATTAAAACGTCCGTATCCATTATCAGGATTCGATTTCTTGTGCATAAATGGGTGGTCATCTGCTCTTCGACATAAGCAGGAGGAAGAATAGCATGCCAAGCAATATAAAGAGGTCCCGATTATCCGAATTGTTGGAGGATTTTCGGGCTTTCTTGGGAACTTTCTTGAGGAGTTTCGTGAGGTCGTGTAGATTTCTTTCTATAAAACTCTGAATGCTTTCGGGAGAAACTGTTTCCCGACTGAAACGGTAAACGGCTGAGTTATCTCGATAATCTGACAGGATGCGCTTAACCTGATTAAAATCGAAATCATCGGGAAGAATCATGATTATAGGAACTTTCTTGTTTTTTAAAACTTTGATTTCGGATAATGTGGCTCTGTCGAATCTCTTCTGCTCATAGGCGATTACTATTGCAAAAGTGGTATTCGAAAGCATATTACTGACTATTTCTTTCGTTCTTCCATAGTGTTTGGGAATTACCTGAAGCATTACACCTCTCGATCTGGCAAAAGCCTGCAAATTTATGGCTATTTCTGCTGCTGTCCAATCTTCCTTGGGGTAAATGATGGTGTACATTTCTATGCCAATTTTAAAGTATTTGGCTTACAGCGTGCCGCTCAGGATTCTGGCTCCTATAGGATTGTCCAGCAGTATGTAGGAGAGGTTCCTCAGGAGGGGACTGCTTCCCCACGACAGGTCCAGTCCTATTCCCCCGAG
>JAMOUL010000374.1 GCA_027062035.1 Candidatus Aminicenantota bacterium
CAGGGGATTCGACTGGTTTCAGGAGAATGAAAAGGATTTGGTGGATAAAGCAGCAAGCAAAAGGATGTTTGAGGAAGGCCTGAAATTTTTGCAAAGACTTCCTGTAAGCAATGTTTTTGCCTTTCTCCATACCTATCAGATTCACAGTCCCTACCAGTGTCCGGATTGGGGATGTAGAAGAGGAGAGAAGGAAAGCTGGATGCGATTTCCTCAATTTCTGGGAGGACTGAGGAACATATTTAAACCAATTCCCACGGAAAGGAGGAAGAATCTGATAGAGCTTTACTCTGATGAGGTGGCATATTTTGACCACTGGTTTGGAAAATTTATAAACTCGCTTAAAAAAATGGGAATATATGAAGATTCCATGATAATACTTTTTTCTGACCATGGAGAGGAATTTTTCGAGCATCAGGGGTGGGGACACGGACATTCCCTGTTTAACGAACTGATAAAGGTTCCTCTGATAGTTAAATTTCCCCATAGTCGTGTTAAGGGAATTTTTAAAGCTCCAGGAAGTCTTGTTGATATTTTTCCCACTGTATTTCAGGAGTTCAGGCTGCAATATAAAGGGAAGATGGACGGAGTTCCACTTACAATTACAAAGAACAGGGATATTATTTCAACCCTTTTGTGTCCTAATTTAGGAGATATTCCCTACCAGGTTAGCTTTATAAATGGAAATAAGAAGGTAATTGTAATAAGGGGGGGAAATTTCAAAAAACTTCCCTATCAGAACATTTATTTAAGGGATGGAAGCTTCGGCTTTGATCTGGGACGCGATCCCATGGAGAAATCACCTTCCTTCCACGATAAAAATTACATTAAAAGGGGAGTGCGTCTCATAAGAAAATTCAAACGGAGAGGCCGAAAGGGAGAACTGGAAAAGCTTAAGGCACTGGGTTACATCTGATTTAGAAACGATAATGGGGAAGAGAAAATCCTATTATAAGGGCAACGATAAAGAACAGGACAGTAAGTGCTATGGTTACCAGGGCCACAATCCCCATTATTGTGAAGTAAGTGTTAAGCTTACCGAGAAAGACCCCGAGGGTACCTTCCTCCTTTGATTTTATGTACTCTTCTGCCTTTTCTCCTGCCTGATATAGAAGAATTCCCATCCAGATGGGCAGCCAGGCAAAAATAATACCTATAATGGTGAGAACCTGAAGAGCGCCTGCAATGATGGTTAAAATTCCGAGAAATTTAAGCCACCCCTTCATTGACTTTAGTTTTTCCGCAACAATGTCCATTTTTCCTCCTTGAGTTTTGTTTATATTTTAAAGTTTTTAGAAACAAAAACGGTAAAATCTGCGGAAGTATCGTAGGGGGAAAGGTCCTCAACTATTCCCAGTGAAAATCCCTTCCCGGGCGATACTTGTAGAGAGATTGCCCTGGCAGTATGGGATAGATCTCCCCTTCTGTAAGGAGAGGTATTCACAATAAATCCCAGTTTTACCCTTCTGTATTTTACACCGGCATTGATTGAGTAGAAATGATCTCTTACCCGATCAGACTCAGGTAAAAAGATTATTCCTGCTTCAAGGTATGCCATTAGATTTTTAGTTTGTGTTTTCAATTTTAAACCTGTATATACTCCGGGTTTTCCCGAATTGAATCCGTTTTTCTTAAGGGGAATTTTAAACCCGGCTCTGAACGCGATATTACCCCTTCCATAGGTTAAAAAAAGGTGAGGTTCTCCAATCCCTGTATAATCGGAGGAGAAAAGATATACGGAGTCTTCTATCCAGTATGAGGTTCGTCCATATTCAAAGTTTCCCCGTCCGGCGTCGGGAAAGTTAAACATTTGATGGAATTTGTCTATGAATGGATCCATAAACCCTCCCCAGGCATAAATAAAGGGAAGGTAAACCTGAAGGGTTAATTTTTTATTTATCTTCTTTGAAATGTGGAATACGATCCTTGTCTCAGCAAAATCCAGCTGGTAATCATCCTTTGCCTCGAATATGTTTGCCTGATATATGGTTATGGAAAGTAGATTCTCAGCTTCAGTAAAGGCAGGGAGGGAAAAATATCTCTGGGTTGGGGGAAACACAATTTCCTGTGCAAAGATGGAGCTCAGAATTGCTAAGAATATGAATAGTTTTCTAATGGCGGAAGTGCCTCCTTTCGGTAAATCCAAAGGAAATTCCCAGTTCCTTTGCCCGCTCAGCAACTTCCGGGTCTCTTTTAGATCCGCCCGGGGCTATTACCACCTCTACGCCGTTAGCATGGGCGATTTCCACTGAGTCAGGAAATGGGAAGAACCCGTCTGAAACAAGCACCGAACCCCTGGCCTTTTCTCCGGCCCTATCACAGGCAATTCTAACGGCTTCAACACGGCTGGTCTGCCCTCCGCAACCTGCTATCATTTTTCCGTCTTTTACCAGAACGGCGGAGTTGGACTTTAATGCTTTAGCCAGACGTATTCCAAGGTAAATATCGTGTGATCTGTCCTGTGTGGGTTCGGAAACCCAGTTTATTATGAGGTCTTCGTCAGAGAATTTATCCCTTTCCTGAATCAGTAGCCCTCCTTCGAAAATTTTACCCTCGTATACGCTCTTTCTTTCGAAGGGCAATTCCACCAACCTGAGATTTTTCTTTCTGGAGAGAACTTCCCTGGCTTCTCTGGTAAATGAGGGAGCAATTATCACTTCCAGGAACATTTTCTTCATCTCCAGGGCAGCTTCTTTATCCACCTCCATGTTGAACACCACAATGCCTCCGAAGGCGGACTGGGGATCTCCGCTCAGGGCCATTTCAAATGCCTTCCTGGGCGTTTCTGCGATGGCGGCTCCGCATGGGTTCTGGTGTTTTATGATAGCGCAGAAGGGTTCTTTAAAATCCAGTGCGAGTTCCCAGGCACTTGCTATGTCCGCAATATTGTTAAAGGAAAGCTGTTTGCCCTGAAGCACCTTCATTTCCTCCCATGGAGAGGTGGGTGTTACGTAAAATGCCCCCTGTTGATGAGGGTTCTCTCCATATCTGAGTGCCTGGTATTTCCTGAATGGAAAGCCGAGAATTTCCGGGAAGATTTCGGTGTTGAACCTTGAGAATATCATCGCATCATAGAAGGATGATATGGAGAAGGCCTTCGCAGCCAGCTTTCTCCTTGTTTCCTCAGTTGTATCTCCAAATTTTTGAATTTCTTCCAGAACAGGCAGGTAATCCTCCGGAGACACGACCACAGTAACCCATTTAAAGTTCTTTGCAGCTGCCCTTATAAGTGCTATTCCTCCTATGTCAATCTTTTCCACGATATCTTCATCGGATTCTCCTTTTCTCAAGCCGGATTCAAATGGGTAAAGGTTAACGACCACCATATCAAAGAGGGGAAGGCCGAGTTTCTCCATTTCACCGGTGTCCTTATCTCTCCTTGCCAGAATTCCCGCAAAGACTGCGGGATGGAGGGTTTTAACCCGTCCACCCAGTAACTCTGTAAATCCTGTGAGTTCGTCCAGTTTCTTTACCTGAGCTCCTTCCCTTGTAAGGAAATTGTATGTCCCGCCAGTTGAATAGATTTCCCATCCTTCGTTAAGTAATCCCTTAACAAAACTTTCTACCCCTCTTTTTTCGTACACTGAGACCAGTGCTCTTTTCATAGTTCCTCCCTTATTTCTACGGCCCTTTTTTCCACAAAGCCGTTAATTCGTTTTTCATAGTGATAAAGAGGCATATTGAAGGGAAGCTTTTCCCAGAGGTATACAACTTCCTCGAAGGGCCCCTTTTTGACCAAAATTACACAGTCTCTCCCCATGTATTTTTCCCTTCCCTTTATCACAAAACCCAGTTTTTCATATATTTTGATAAGTCCTGGAAAGTCGGCACTTTTTCTTACCCGTTTCCTGTTTGCTTTCTTGAAAACTTCTCCGGGAATTTCGGTCTTCACCCCGTTTATGACGTTATAACCGGAACCAGCGTAATAGTCTATGTGTGCAAAAACTTTACCCGCTATATAATTTCTTCCATCTCCTCCCGTGAGGCTGGATTCCATTTCCCATATCCATCCGTGGTCAAGTAGGCGCTCTATTATTATACCCTCTGCGATTCCGGAAACTTTATATTTTATTTCCAGGGATTTCCATTCTACAAGTTTCCCCCTGCATGACAGAAAGAGAAATGGTGCAAAAAGGAAAACCGGAAGGTATTTCTTCATAGACAATTTCTATCAGAAATCGGTTCTTTTATCAAGTTTAACAGGTGAGATGGAACGCCCCACAGACCCGCTTCTTTTCAGCCGAAAAGCGGTTAAAAATTTCTGCAGCTTTCCCCGTTTTTTCAGCTATCAATTCTATGCCCAGGTCCTTTAGCTTTTCTTCCACCTCGGGTGAAACTTTCATAAACCCGAAGGCCCCCTTTCCCACAACAAGGATTTCGGGTTTAAACTGGATAATGTCTTTGATATCATCCAGCTGTAAAAGATGCCCTTCCTTTCTCCACCATTCCGGTTTAACCATGTCGGGGAAAAGTTTCAGGTCCTTTGTGTAAATTTTTCCGTCCACCACCATTTTCCCAAAGGAATATTTCTCAATCCTCATGTTAGAATTTTACTATAAAATGAAGATAAGAGTACTTACAGGAGCAGGAATATCGGCAGAAAGTGGGGTTCCCACCTTCAGAGGTGAAAATGGGCTATGGAAGGGGTATAGGGCAGAAGATCTGGCTACCCCTCAGGCGTTTCAAAGGGATCCCATAAAGGTGTGGGAATGGTACTGCTGGAGAAGGGAAATTATAGGGAAGGCCCGGCCTAATGAAGCTCACAGAATACTGGCCCGCTGGGAGACCGAATACGATCTCTGGATAATTACCCAGAACGTGGATGGACTTCATCAGCTTGCAGGTTCAAAAAGGGTTATAGAACTTCATGGCAATATATGGAGATTGCGCTGCACAAAGTGTGGCGAGGTCTGGGAAGATAGGGAGGCGTGCAGGAACATTCCACCCGGATGCAGTTGTGGGGGGATAGCAAGGCCAGACGTGGTATGGTTTGGCGAGGCACTTCCAGAACAGGCCATAAGAAAAAGTTATGAGCTCGCCGGTGAGGCTGACATTTTTATAGTAATAGGTACATC
>JAMOUL010000375.1 GCA_027062035.1 Candidatus Aminicenantota bacterium
AGGCGCATTATCCCCATGGATACGACAGCAGCGGGAATGGAAGCGGATACGGTCATTCCCACCTTGAGCCCCAGATACGCATTGGCAGCACCGAATACAACAGCAAGGATGATACCGATGACTATGGAATAGACCGTGAGTTCCCTCATGATAGGCCAAAGGATAAAGGACGACCGTTTTTAATTGGCAGGTTCTACATAGTAAGCCCTGACTTTCTTCGTGCGGGTAGAAACGTATTGCACCTCCATGAAGTGATAAACACTCGCCAGAACCCCCGCAATAGTTGCAGGTTTTTGCCCTCCAGTAACATCTATTATCATGTCCGAATCCTTATACTTCTTACCATGAGAAGCACGGTTGAGTGCGCGAATAACGGACTCCACCTTTTCGTATACTTCGGCCACTTTTTCGAAATCAGATACCGGATTATTGGATATTTCCAGTTCATATTGCGGGAAAACCCTATGCACAAGCTCCTTAAATTCGTCAAACTGCTCGGCAGATTGTGGAGATGTAATTACCTCCACTCTTTCAAGGGCTCCCCTATTTACATGATATGCAATAGCCTGCATGGGCATTTCCCATGATATATAATCCTTGTCCTGATAGTTCTTAAAGTCTTCCATATTACTTATGGTCTTGACAATTTTTAACTTATCATTCCCAAGGGAACTGAGAAACAGAATCAGGACCTTCTTTCCAGATGGCTTATCATCCTCGGAGACTTTAAAGCTGAGATCTCCTACAGCCTTCCTTATTAGGATTCCCAGGGCAGTCATTATCAATATTGAACAAATGAGCATCCCTGCTCCAGCACTAATTCGCCTTTCTACAAATATAAGATACAACCCATCTGCTATCCAGCTACCCGCAAGAGCCAAAGCCGAAAAGACCACAAAAATAAAGAATATTACCGTTCCATCCTTCAGCAGAATGCCCAGATTGGCCCCGATAGCTCTACGAAATGCAGCAATCAGGCGAGTTTTCCACTTAACATTCATAATTCTTAAAGTTTAATTTCACAGAGCGTGCAGAAATCACTCCTCATTTTCTAAGAGAAATTTAGGCACTTTATAAAGAAGCTTTGGAATTGTTGCAGAAAGGAAGAGCATTTTCGTTTTTCAGCAAAAAGGAACGGAAGAAATGAGTGAAGAGAACCATGATCCCTGTCAGGAGGGGAATAACGTAAGCAGCGAAACCAGCTTCCTATAAAAGTAAAGAAATTTGTCTCTCGGAATCCC
>JAMOUL010000376.1 GCA_027062035.1 Candidatus Aminicenantota bacterium
CAGTCGAATCCCCTGTAGAATCCATGCCCCTTTCCCACAAACATTCCGGCATTGAAGGAAAAGGTATAAAAATCCTTCGCCAAAGCCTCCACCAGGAAACGCCTTGCAGGGGAAAGTCTATCACCCCTGCAATAAACCATATGGTTATAGGAATACAGGGAAGTAAACACACTCATATGGGCTGGAAGAGTCCAGGAAGATGGAGAATACGCATTTTTAAAAACAGCACTATCCCGGGAAAATCTGACTATCTCCGGGGTAAGGGAAGGCCTGATGAAATCCCATCTGAGGGTATCAGCAGAAATAAGAAAAACGTATTTTTTTTCTGCCCTATATACAAAAACATCCGATAAAATAGCCAGACCTTTTCCCTTTATGGTTATCATAAAAGTTCCTTTTCTAACCGGAAATATCTTCCAGCCAGTTCCCTTAAACTCCTTCCCTTCCACCTTCAATGTTCCATTAAGGGCATAAACGTAGAGGCTTGCCATTCCATATCCCAGCTTTGTTCTGAACATAAAAACCCTTTCCCCATTAAGCTTTACAAGATTAACCTTCCAGCTCCCCCTTTCGTTCCATACATAGGTTTTTCCCCGAACAGATATAATCCTCCCGAAAGGAGTTCTAACAACAGCGGGCTTTCTCCCCGGAAACTCAAGCCTTTCAAAACCTTCTCCGGTTAGAAATGTGACAAGAAACAATAAAAAAAGCACTCTTCTCATATTACAAATTATACCCCGTCCCCGGGAAAAGGGACGGGGTGAGGAGGTGGGAGTAAGTGTTAGGAGGTCGGATGGGAATCCGGAGTTTTAGTCTCCGACCCTTTTGAGGGGGTTTTATTTTCGGGGGGTGTGTGTTTGTGGTGGCTTCTTTTTACACCGTTACCATTATTGTTTTTATTTTTATAGTCAGTTACATACCATCCAGAACCCTTAAAATGTATGGCTGGCGCTGATATAGCCTTATGAACCCGTCCGCCACATTTAGGGCATGTCTTCAGAGGCTCATCGGAAAATTTCTGGATAACTTCGAATCTATATCCACACTCCTCACATACATACTCGTACAGTGGCATCTCACACCTCCAGGATAATATTATAACTCCATCTGCAACCCCCTCTGAGGTATTGAGTCAGTAAAGTAGCGAAACTTTTATCTCCTTTTCCGTATAAATAACCGGAGGTAAAGATGAATAGAAAGTTAGCAATTATTTTAATGCTAATACTTGCAACAACAGCCCT
>JAMOUL010000377.1 GCA_027062035.1 Candidatus Aminicenantota bacterium
TTTCGGTATCCTCGGTCCTTCCCAGGGCATTGTGTATGTTCTGGGCGATGTCCTCAACGAAATATAGAGCAGAATTCAGGTCTCCGCTTGCCGGTTCGAAAAAGCTCCGCCTGTAAGCGTTTCCTGCTGAAGCTTCAATAAAGGTGGTGGGGGAAATAACTCCTTTATAACCAAGGATAAAAAGCCTCTCGTTGAGCTCATCCCTTCTGTAAGTCTCCGGGACACCTATACCGCCACTCTGGCTGAGAAGTCCCTTCTGCATCAGGCTGAGGGTAAGGGTGTGATTTTTTACCGGAGAAAAACTGAGTTTTGCAAACAGGCTGTTTATTACATTTGTTCTTTTTCCTGCAGGGACGTAGAAATAATCAATTTGTCCCTCATTGGTTTCGTCCAGGTTATAGAAAACATCGTTGGATATGAAAAACCACAACTTTTTTCTAATTATTGGCCCTCCCAGGTTGAAAAATCCGTTATATCTGGAAAAGCTCTCAGGTTCAAAGGAAATGGAAAGTTGAGGAAGTTTTCCTGCCTGCAGGGCTTTGTCTGAGAAAAGAATACCCGCTTCTCCATGGAATTCATCGCCACCGGTTTTAGTCACGATATTAACTATTCCTCCAAAGGCTGAAGCCAGCTCAGGACTGAAGGGGTCGGTTATGATCTGTATTTCGTCAATGGCGTCGTAATTAACTGCAATACCCTGATTGGCAAGTCTTACCCCTCTAACTGAGAGACCATCTACAAGCCAGTTATTCCCCTCTTCCCCCTCTCCTCTGAAACTTGGAAGTCCGGTTCCTCTTCCCCTTCTCGAGCTTGTTCTCACCCCAACCACACCGGGTATAAATTTTGTTATGTCCACCGCATCTCTCCCGCTTGAGGGGAGTACTTCAAGTTCCTCCGAGCTTATCTGGTAACTTGTGTCTGAAGAAAGTTTTTCCAGGGGAGGCGCCTTTTCCTCCACAATCACCTCTTCCTGAAGCATAACCTCTTCCATTTTTACACTGAGATAGGTGTCCCTTCCCACAAAGACCCTTATGTTTTTCATAATCACAGGCGCATATCCCTGGAGCCTGAAATTTACCGTGTATTTCCCTGGAGGTAAGAAGGGCAGGACAAAACTTCCGTCTCTAAGAGAAAGGGTGGTTCTTTCACCCTGAAGACCTGGTCCGGTGGCTGAGATGGCAACCCCCGGAAGAGGGTTACCACTTTTATCAAGAACTTTTCCTCTTATCTGGCCCGT
>JAMOUL010000378.1 GCA_027062035.1 Candidatus Aminicenantota bacterium
GCAGGAGAAACCATCTCTTTATAGTAAAAGACAAACTTTATAAGGTCCTCTATTTTCTTGTTAGGGACAACCCGGCCCACAAAAAGAAGATTCACCTTATCATCGCTAAAAATCTCCCTGAAATAAAGACTCTCTTCACCTTCAAAGCGGCTCCAGTCCACTACAAGAGGGACAGTAACCGCCTCTGCCCCCATATCTCTGAGCATTGAAGAATTGTAATCCGAAACCCCCACAAAAAGGTCTATTTTTTCCCTGTTTTCCACAAAAAACTTTATCTCCTCCACGGTCTTTTTCAGAAGTTCAGCTATGGAAGGAGAATAAGGGGCATAAAACTCTGGAGGGGTAACGTTGTGGCTTATTATAACTTTCTTCGCCCGAAGCTCAAGGAAGGGCCGGGCATAAGGGGTGGCAACGGCTATATGATATACAACAATGTCCTCTTCTCCCAGGGCGTGCAGACCCTGAAGGTCAAGTTCCCGCACCCATGGATGGGGTGTTTTAATGTCAGGGGTCTCTATCCACGCATCTGCCCCCTGCTCTCTGAAGTACTTACAAAGGGCGATGGCGTTTTCTCCAACCGCATCCCCCACGGAAAAGGCTGGTGTAAGTTGAATTATTCTCATAGCGAACCTATGTAATCAAGGAGTATTTTCTCTATTTTGTCCCTATCATACCGTTCCAGGGCCCGCTTCTGGGACTGAAGAACACCTTCCCTGAATTCCCTATTTTCAAGGACCTCATTGGCCACCGAGGCAATGTAAGGAAAATCCTTTTTATCAAACAATATTCCTCCTCCGTTGGCTGTCTCCTCTATGGCGCAACACTTATAGGCAAGGGCCGGTATCCCGAAGAAGAATGCCTCCACGATGGGTACGCAGAAACCTTCGTGCTCGCTCATACAGATGAATATGTCCGCCACATGGTAAAGGGCAAGAAGCTCCCGGAAGCTTACATGCCCTGTAAAGACCACATCTTTAACCCCCAGTTTTTCGATAAGTTCCCAGAGGGACATGTAATACCGCTCAAACCCCCTGTGGTTTCCTGCAAGTATAAGCCTTGAGTTTTCGTTAAAATACTTCTGGTAGTAATAAAATACCTTTATTATATCCTCGTATTTTTTGTTGTTTATTATCCTTCCCACAAAGAGAAAGTTCTTCTTCCCGTCTCTAAAGGCATGCATATAGGAGGGGCTGGGGTTTCTGGAAAGGCGCTTAAAGTCGATTATTATGGGCAAA
>JAMOUL010000379.1 GCA_027062035.1 Candidatus Aminicenantota bacterium
TTTATAGAACATTACCCTGTGATCAGGATAAATATGCCAGAGGATTCTCACCATATCTTCAAGGGTTAGCTTATCAACCCTGTCTGCGGCGGTGATGGCAGTGAAAACCCCTCTTTTGGTGGGTATATCCATGATATTAATCTGTATTTTCCCTTCCTTTGCTGCCTTTTTTGAAAGGATTCTATTAAAAATTACTATTTTAGCAAGGTCCTCTATTCTTCTTTCTTCCAGGTATTCCCTTGAGCGGGCGGAGATGAATTTAACTGCTTCTTCTTCAATGATTTCCTTCAGATATTCCCCCTGATACTCCCTTTTAATCGCTTCAACCAGCTTACCGTACAATCGCAGTTTTTTGATCTCCTCTGCTATCAATGATTGCTTTGGCTGGGAACCAGAAATTACGTATTCTATATCCTTAAATATTTCCTCGTCGTCTCTGGATATTTTTTCCATATCATCTTCATTGTTAAGTTTTATTCCTATTAGAATGACTCCCAGAGCCTCAGTTCTATGTTCCAGATTGAAGGCTTTTACAAAATATAGGTTCCATCCCTTTTCATGAAAAAGTCCGATGGAAGTATCTGCAAGGCCTGGCCAGTCGTAAGAAATGATCCCATAGGTAGCCATTTTGGGAAATTTCTTTCCTACAATTTCTTTTATAACCACAATTTTACTCGTTCGGTCCGGTTCGTCCCAACCTTTTAAGAGACCTACAATCAATTCTCTCTGGGATTTTATGGGGAAGAATCTCTGGGAATAATTTATTTCTTTAACATACTTTTTGAGGTCTTCTTTGGTGATTTCAGGCTTTTCTATTCTTTTAATCATCAAATTTATATTAAACCAAGTTTTTAATATGGTCAAATAAATCAAGGAGAATTAAGTGATTTTACAGGGAAAATTATTTGCAAATTAGCCCTTTTTTTTAGATTATTATAAATATGAAAATTCAGTTCCAAAATCATCTGAAAGATGTAAAAGAAAGCATAGAAAAGGAACTTAATAGTATATATAAAGAAATAAAAGGGCTCACTGAACCCTTTGTAGAATACTTAAGCAGGTCATCGGGAAAAAGATTAAGAGCTCTTTTGCTTTACACTACAGGAAAGCTCCTTGGAGCGAAGGAAGAGGATTTAATCAGACTTGGCTCAGCCATAGAGCTGATTCACTCGGCCTCTCTCTTCCACGATGACATCATAGACGAAGCCTCAGAAAGAAGGGGACTGAAGGCTGCTCACAGGGTTTTTGGAATAGAAGAAGCCATTATCCTTGGGGATTTGCTTTACATAAGGTCAATTGGAATAGCAACGAGTTTCAATAATCTGGAGATTATAAAAGCGGTTGCAAGAGAAGTGGAAGGCATGGTGGCAGGGGAGATGGATGAAACACTGAATTTATACAGGTACGATTTAACAGAAGATGACTACTTCAGAATCATAAATGGTAAAACTGCCAGGCTGTTTTCCCTGAGTTGTTATCTTCCTGCCATATTAACCGACGATGAATCTGCAAGAATTGCTCTTAAAACCTTTGGAGATAATTTTGGAATGGCCTTTCAGATCCTTGATGATATAGCAGATGTGGTGATGGACGAGAAAAAACTTGGCAAACCTGTTCTTTCGGATTTAAAGGAAGGGAAACTTACCTTACCATATATATATTACAGAGACTCAGGGGGAAGATTTTCCAGGGAAATCAGAATGTTCTTTGAGGAAGGAACCCGGTTGAATTTTGTAGAAGTAAAGAACGACCTGCTTCGAAGCAACGCAATAGACAGGTCTCTCCAGAAAATGGAGGAGATCCTTGAAAAAGCACGGGACAGTTTGAAGGGATTAAAGGGTTCTGAAAAATGGAAGAGAATTTTAAAAGAAGCTACAAGGCTGAGGGAGATTTATGGAATTTGAAAAGGAAATAAAAATAAAGGTTGATTCTCTCGAAGAAATAGAAGAAAGGGTAAAAAGTTCCGGAGGGATTTTAGTATCAGACTGTTTTGAGAAAAATTACCTTTTTGATAGAAACGATGAACTGTTTCACAGGGGAGAAGCCCTGAGATTAAGAAGCTTCTGTGATAAAGCAAAGCTAACCTTTAAAGGAAAAAGGGTCAAAAGCAGGGATTATAAAATAAGGGAAGAAATTGAAACCCATGTTTCTGATTTTGATGCAATGGCAGAGATTTTAAAAAGACTCGGTTTTAAAGAGAGCTTTTATTACGAAAAAAGAAGAAAGAACTACCGACTCGGGGAATGTTTAATATCACTGGATAACACTCCTCTGGGCAAATTTGTTGAAATAGAGGCCAGCGAAGAAATTATCGATGCAGTTGCTTCCATGCTTGGATTTTCAAAGAAGGATTACATCACCAAAAGCTATGTGGAAATGGCCATAGAACTCGGTATTAAGCGGTTGTGTTTCCAATGTGGGGATTGATTCTGGGCGCCGGTTATGGCAGGCGTATGCTTCCCATAACGGAAAGGCGAGCAAAACCATCTCTTCCCTTCCGTGGTGTACCTATTATAAGACAAATAGTGGAAAGGCTATCTCCCATAACATTCCGGATAGGAATTAACCTTTTTTACAGGCCTCAGGATATAGTGGAAGCGCTTTCCGGAAGAGAGGTATTATTCTCCCTTGAGCAGGAGATCCTTGGAACCTCTGGTGGAGTAAAAAAAATGGTGGAACTCTTTTCCATAAAGGATGACATTATTGTCTATAATGGAGATTCTCTTTTATTTTTAGATTACAATGAATTAATAAAATTTCATAAAAAAAATGGCGCTATGGTTACACTTGTTGTATCCTCCCCGAGGGAAAATTACACGAGGTTTTCCGTCAAAAACCATAAGCTCAACATTACAGAAGATGGAGAATACATATATTGTGGTGCAATGGTTATATCTTCAGAACTTTTAAAGGAAATTCCTTCGGGCGAAAATATAATTAAAGAGTTTATAGTAAATCAAAAAATAGATGTTTTCCCTATTGAAAATTTCCTTGAGTTTACAAACCCGGCATCATATCTTAAAAAACACGGGGGAATAACCCATATAGAGAACGGCGCAAGGGTGGCCTCCGATGCCATTATAGAAAAGAGCCTTGTTTTGAAAGATGCTTCAGTAAGTACCGGGGCGGTTGTTTTAAATTCTATAATTGTATCCGGTGAAGTTTCCCGGGGAGAATTAATAAAGGATAAGATATTTATAGATGGAAGAACTTACCCGATTTCTTAAAAAGAAGGGTTTTACCCTGATCGAGCCTCTGAAGGGAGACGCTTCTACAAGGAGCTTCTATAGGGTCAGGAAAAAAAGGGAAACCTTTGTACTGATGAAATTCAACGACGAGGGAATCGAAGAACAGATAAAGGTGTATAGACTGCTGGGGGCGATTTTACCCCTTGCCAGGATCGTTGAGGTCTTTTATCCTATAAACTCTCTATTGATGGAAGATGCTGGAGATCAGAGTCTTGAGAATTTTGTCAGGGAAGGTGGAAACTGGCGACCAATTTACGAGAGGCTTCTTGAAATTATTGAAGATCTCCAGAAGTATACTCCGGCTCTTTTGAAAATGAGCCATCCGGTAGCAACGAGAAAATTAAATAAAAAAAGGTTCAAAAGGGAACTGGAATTTACTTATACAAACTTTATATTGCCCTATGAAATTTCCATCGAAAAAGAGAAGTGGAACCAGGCAGTGGAGAAACTTTTAAATTTAATTGAATATAAATATGTTGTTACCCACAGAGATTTTCATTCCAGAAATATCTTTATTAAAAATGGGAAAATTATAATACTGGATTATCAGGATACCATGCTTGCTCCGGTTCCCTATGACTATGCTTCCCTGTTACGGGATAATTACGTATTGCTTCCAGAGCGTGAGAGAAAAAAGCTGGAAGAAATAGCAATAAAAAAGACCTCGCCATTTCAATATGAAGTAATTTCCCTTCAAAGACATTTAAAAGCTCTTGGAACCTTTGGATATCAGATTCATAGAAAAGGAAACAAATATTTTGCCGATTACATCCCTATTACCAGAGAATATTTAAAAGGGGAGATAAAAAAACTTTCCTTTATAGAATTTTTACCACTTGTTCAGGAATAGTGTTTATTTATAGAAGGAAAAATCTTCTAATGGATTTATTTTAATGGATTCAGGATCAAGCTTACCCAGAGCTATTTCAAGCTGGGCAATTTTGATTGGATTTCTGTGCTTGGTTTCTACAAGGGGCCTTGCGCCTTCGAGAATCTGTCTGGCTCTCTTTGCAATTTTTAAAGTCGTTAAATATCTGTTCTCTTTTAAGTTCCTCATTTTTCCCTCCAGTTAAGTATTTTACCATAAATGGTATAATTTTCATAAGGGAGGCCTATTTGTTACGATACGATAATCTGGAAGAACTGGTTTTAAAAAACATTCCTGATGCAAAAATAAAAATCCTGAGAAAGGCGGAGGTCTTTGCTGCAAAGGCTCATAAAGGTCAGATCAGGGCTTCTGGTGAGCCTTACCTGCATCATCCACTCAGTGTTGCGTACATGCTGGCAGAATGGGGTTCTGATTTTACCACTGTAATTGCCGGCTTGCTGCACGATGTAATAGAAGATGCCAGCGTTACTCGGGAAGAACTGGAAAAGCTCTTCGGAAGGGATGTTGCATTCATCGTAGATGCCCTGACAAAACTTGCCAAGGTTAAAATTCCGGACATAGAAGGAAAGGGATTTTCTTCCACTGAGAGGCAGGTGGCATCTATTTTAAAACTTTTTCTTTCCTCTCTCGATGAACCGAGAATATTAAAGGTAAAACTGGCCGATAGACTGCATAATATGCAAACTCTTCAGTATCTTCCTCCGGAAAAAAGGAAAAGGATTGCTGAAGAAACACTCACAATTTATGTGCCGGTTGCCCATATGATGGGAATGGGAAAGATTAAAGGAGACCTTGAGGATCTCAGCTTCAAATATCTTTATCCAGAAGAGTATAAAAGACTGGAA
>JAMOUL010000380.1 GCA_027062035.1 Candidatus Aminicenantota bacterium
AATTTCAAAGCTTGAATTGAAAAGGAACAGAGAAACCACTATTGCGGTCCTGATAAACGTTCTTGATCGAATATTAAGACTGCTACATCCCTTTATGCCCTTTATTACAGAGGAAATATGGCAAAAACTGCCCCATGACGGGGACTCCATAACAGTCGCATCCTATCCCGGGGGAGGCGAATGGAACTGGCCGGAGGTAATGGATGATGTCTCTCTGTTTATGGAAGCCGTCTCTCAAATAAGGAAAATACGTTCAGAACACACGATAAATCCAAAAACGAAAATAAAGGTGGCGATCTCCCTTCAGGATAAGTTCCTTACGAATCATGTAGAAGAACTAAGTGCTCTTGTAAGGGCAGAAAGCGTGGAATTTGGAAGGGTATTTGAAAAGGGATTTAAGGACGTTATTAAAGACGGAGAAGTATCTGTTGTGGTAGAGGAAAAAATTGATATAGAAGCCGAGAAGAAAAGAGTGGAAAGGGAAATCACAAAACTCAGCGAAGAAATAATCAAACTCGAAAAGAGGCTATCAATGAAGGGATTCAGAGAAAAAGCCCCTGAAGCAGTGGTAAGAAAAACCGAAGAGGGCCTGAAGGATGCAAAGCTGAAAAAACAAAAACTGGAAGAGTATCTTTCCACACTTAAATGATAAGGTATCTTCACAGATGCATTTCCACCCAGGAATGGGCAAAGAAAGAAGGCATGGAGGGTGTATACATTTGCGGAAGCCAGATACGGGGAAAGGGGAAGGAAGGGAGGCCATGGCATTCTCCACCGGGTCTCGGACTTTACATGACGATACTCAAAAAAACAAATTTGCCACTGGAAGAGCTCCTCGACCTTCCTGTTCGGGTAGCAAAAAAAATAAATACATGGCTCCTTAAATACGAAATAAAGGGTGAAATAAAGGAACCCAATGATGTTCTGGTAAATGGCAAAAAAATCTGCGGGATACTCATTGAAAGGAAAAGGAATAACATATATATTGGTATCGGCATAAATCTAAATCACAAAAAGGAAGACTTTCCCCTATACCTGAGAGAAAGTGCCACATCTTTTTACATAGAACGGGGAATAACCCTGAATCCACTCAGGGCAGCTGTAGAAATTCTGGACCATCTGGAAGAACTCAGGCTGTAGATTCCCTTCAATTCTTTATGTATTCATAATATCCAAAATTAAAATTGACCTGTTGCTCTCTTTGAGGTATCCTTTTTATATGGACTGGAAATTAGTTGCATTTATTATAATCCTTGGGGTAGTGGGTTTTCTCTTGTATTTTATCTTACGTAGAAGAAAAAAATTTCCATATCTAACTGAAAGTGTCCCAACCCCCAGGGATGTGTATTTGAAAATCCATCAAAAGAAGAGGAAAAATGGCAAAGATACTGATATTCAAAGGGAAAAAACCTCCTGAAAATAAGGGAGAAGTAAATTTCGCAAGATTTGCAAAAAAATACTTACCCGATGATTTTGTACTCATTACAAACCCTGAAATAAATAACGTAGAAGTAGATTTTCTGCTGTTTGGACCGGATAAATTTCTTGCGGTAGAAGTTAAATACTGGCTTGGTGTTATAATGGAGAACCCCTTCGGAAAGTGGAAGATCATTTATAGAAACAGGGAAAAAAGCGAGTACGACCCCTTCTTTCAGGCTCAAAGGGAAAGGAAGGCGGTAAATAAATTCGTCTATGACAGGTTCGGAATAAAGTTCCAGAGCAAATGCCTCATAATAAATATGGCTCCTGGAGCAGAGTTCAACGTAACAAAAAGACAGAAGAATTTTATCCTCTTCCAGTATAAAAACGACGAATCCCTCAGAAAACTTCTGGCAGAAGGAAATTTCGGGAAAATGCCCAGGGATCTGGCGGGGAAATTAAGAAGGGCATTCCTCTCCTACTGGGGTTCTCAGCTGGAAGAATCAGACCCTGACCTCTGGGCATGGGACTGTTTCTCCAACAATAAGACCTTTATCTGTTTACATCCCAGGGAAAACAGGGAAATTTCCGAACAGAACAACGATGCCATTCTCAGCTTTATAAAGGGGTACCCTCTGGATGCCATAGCAAAGTGGGAAGATCTCCTCTATTCCGAAATTGTAACGCCTCTGGAAAAAAGCTTTGTCATCGTAAACCTGGCCTACGCATATTATCGTGTGGGCAACTTCAAGGAACTTGTTTCCATGCTTTACACATACAGTTTCACCGAGGAGGCAGGAGAGTTCAAAGAATATCTTGAGTTCCTCCTTGCCCTGGCTTACTTCAAGCTTGGAGGAAGGGACAATCTGGAAAAAGCACGAAGAATCGCTGAACGTTTACCCAAAGAAGGACTCATTGAAAAGGATGAGCTTTTAAAATTACTATTCAATATCTATTCCGCCCTGGGAGAATGGGAAAAGGCCAAAAAAGCCCTCAACGGCCTTTCCGGAAAGGGAGATGGAGCCATAAGACAGAGGCTACTCCTTGTAGAGGAAAAACTCAGGAAGAAAAAATAATAAAGGAAGGAGGGAATCTATGGGTAAATTGGATTTTTTGACCCAGGAAATTGAAGAACTAAAAAAAGCAGGTCTCTATAACACCATAAGGGTTATAGGTTCTGCTCAGAGTGCCTGGACAGAGGTGGACGGCAAAAAGGTACTGAATATGTGCTCCAACAATTATCTTGGTTTTGCTAACCATCCAGAGTTAAAGAAAAAAGCCATTGAAGCCATCGAACTTTATGGAGTTGGTCCGGCAGCGGTACGTTCTATTGCTGGAACCATGCATCTTCACAATATCCTGGAAGAAAAACTTGCCAAGTTTAAAAAGTCAGAAGCTGCACTGTCCCTTCAGGGAGGATTTATTGCCAATCTTGCAACCATTCCAGCTTTAATTCCATCTGAAGAAGATGTGGTATTTTCTGATGAATTGAACCACGCGAGCATCATTGACGGGATAAGGCTTACCAAGGCTAAAAGAGTAGTTTATAAGCATCTTGATATGAATAGCCTTGAAGATGCCCTGAAGAAACACACTGGAAGAAGGAAACTCATTGTCTCAGATGGAGTATTCTCCATGGACGGTGATATAGCCCCCCTTCCTGAACTTGTAGAGCTTGCAGAAAAATATGACGCTCTTCTCATGATAGATGATGCCCACGGAGAGGGAGTTCTTGGAGATCATGGAAGGGGTATCAGTGACCACTTCGGCCTTCATGGAAGGGTGGATATAGAAGTAGGTACAATGAGTAAGGCCTTCGGAGTGGTCGGAGGTTTTGTAGCTGGAACCCAAAAGCTAATAGAATTTTTGAAACAGAAAGCCAGACCCTTCCTTTTCTCCTCTGCAACAACACCGGCAGATGTAGCCGCAGTAATAGCAGCGGTTGACATTCTGGAAAACGACGACAGCCTTGTGAAAAAGCTCTGGGATAATGCCAAATACTTCAAGGAAAAGATGAAGGATGCGGGATTTGACACAGGCCAGAGCCAGACGCCAATAACACCGGTGATGCTTGGAGAGGCTAAACTTGCTCAGGAATTTTCCAGGAGATTGTTTGAAGAGGGCATTTTTGCTCAGGCAATCGGATATCCCACAGTCCCAAAGGGCAAAGCAAGGATAAGGGTTATGATTTCTGCAGCACACTCCAAGGAAGACCTGGACTTCGCCCTGGAAAAATTCGAAAAAGTAGGTAAAGAACTGGGAGTGATTTGAAAAGATACCTGCCGGTAATTTTACTGTTTGTTGCAATATTTGTTTCCCCATTAAAGGGCGGGGAAATTAAAGTTCCGTCCTTTGCTTTGAGGGGAAAAGCTTTAAAAATTAAAGGGCTACTTGCGGGAGATACTGTAAAAATAGATGGAAAACAAACCCTGATTCCCTCCAGAATTGGAATATTAAAGGTTGAGATTATCAGGGAGGGAAAGACCTATCAAAGAAAGGTACTTTCTCTCCCGGGCTTTTTTACCCTGCTCCCCCCGCTGATAGCAATTTTACTTGCCCTTATAACCAAGGACGTCTTCTCCAGTCTCTTTCTGGGAATATTCACTGCTTCCCTCATGCTAAATTTCCTGAACCCCCTGAAGGCCTTTCTACGGTCCATAGATACCTATATTGTAAATGTCCTCACCTCAACAGACAAAATATCCATAGTAATCTTCACACTTATGCTGGGAGCTATGGTGGGGGTAATGAGTAAATCCGGTGGAATAGAAGGTATAGTAAAGAGCCTATCGAGAAAGGTTCATTCATCTAAAACCACCCAGTTTTACACATGGTTGCTTGGGATTTTTATCTTTTTTGATGATTACACAAACACCTTAATAGTTGGAAACACTATGAGACCACTTGCGGACCGCTGGAGAGTCTCCAGGGAAAAGCTTGCCTATATAGTTGACTCAACATCTGCTCCTGTGGCTTCAATAGCTCTGATCTCGACCTGGGTGGGGTTTGAAATTTCTCTTATAGGAGAGGGCTTCCGTCATGTAGGAATAAAAATGGACCCCTATTTTGTATTTCTAAGAACAATTCCTCTGAGGTTCTATGTGATCTTTGCTCTATTTTTTGGAATTCTGATAATTATTACAGGTAGAGAGTTTGGACCCATGTTAAAGGCGGAAAAAAGGGCCCAGATGGGTAAGGTTCTCAGAGACGGAGCAACTCCTCTTTCCAATTTCCAGGTAAGGGACCTGCTTCCAGAAGAGAAAACTCCCAAAAGGTGGATTAACGGCATCTTACCCGTTCTGGTGGTTATAGTACTGACCTTTGTAGGACTATACCTGTCAGGACTATCAAATTTAAAAAGCGTACCCTCCGGCCCCCTGATAAAAAAACTGGGGGTGGTCTTTTCCAGCGGAGATTCGTTCAAAGCCCTGCTGTGGGCTTCATTTTCGGGATTCCTGGTAGCCCTGTTTCTTGCGGTAACCCAGAAACTATTAAAGGTGGTTGAAGCTGTAAGAGCGGGAATAGAAGGGATGAAGGCCATGCTAACCGCAGTCCTTATCCTGACTCTGGCCTGGGCACTTTCTCAGACCATCATGGAAATGGGAACAGGGGAATATCTGGTATCCATCCTTTCAGGGAAATTCGATCCCAGACTTCTTCCTGCCTCTGTGTTCCTTATTTCAGGAATTATTTCCTTCTCAACCGGAACTTCCTGGGGCACCATGAGCATAGTTTATCCCCTTGTCATCCCATTGGCACATTCTCTTGCAAAGGGACAACCATATTATGAACATGTACTTATAGGTACCATTGCTGCTGTGCTAAGCGGTGCTGTGTTTGGGGACCACTGCTCACCTATTTCCGATACTACAATAATGAGTTCCATGGCTTCTTCCTGTGATCATATAGACCATGTGACCACACAGATTCCCTACGCCCTAACTGTTGCTCTTGCTTCAATGTTTTTTGGAATACTACCCCTTAATTTCGGAGTTCCTTACATAGTAAGCTTTCTTATGGTAGCAGGTGCATTGGTGGCTACTCTTCTGCTTCTGGGCAAGAAGGTAGATTATTCCCTTTGATCATTTCCTCCGGAAAATACAATATTCCATAAATGTAGGGATGTGCCTTCCATCGCCTGTATTCACCGAGGTGCTTTTTTATAAAACACAACTGACTGACATCTCCTGTAAGCTTATAAAGATCCCATCTTGCCCTCAGAAAGTTAGGTTCTATATAAAGTATTTCCTTTAAAATTGACACAGCCTTATCTTTGTTTTCCATGCTGGCTTCAAATTCTGCAAACTCCAGCATAAAAAGAACGTTTTTAGGATCCAATGACTTTGTTTTCTCATAGAGTTTTTCCAGATAAGCAATATCTCCCGGGCTTAATCCATAAACCTCCCCTGCCCTCATAAACGCTCTGATTTCAAGAATCAGCGCTTCAGAGTTACGTCTGGAAAGAGCCTGAGCCTTTTTCGCCTCAAGAATTGCTCTGCCGATATCATCTCTGTCTTTGAATATATCAAACAGTCTGATATAAACCTTGCTGGCAGAAAGATGAACCTCTGGTTCGTAAGGAGCAAGTTTGAGCGCCAGAGAGAGGCTTTTCTCTGCCTTTTTAAATTTCAGCTCATGGGAAAAATGCTCGGCCCTTTTTCCAAAATATCTTCCTGTGAAAAAGACTGTAAAAATAACAAATAGAACGGCAAAACCCACAGCAAGAAGTTCACGTTTGTATTCAATTTTCCCCTTTCTTTCGGAAAGAACAGCAAATGGTAGCCAGAAAACAGGGTTCAATTCAAAGCTGTGGAAAAAAGCTCCAAAAAGCAGAAGGAGAAAGACTCCTCTCCTTCTACCCCTGGTTTTTAAAACATAACCAAGAAGAAATATTATAAAAATCACAGCGAAGGGTCCAAGTTCTACCAGGAATTGAAGATAAAGGTTATGCGCCTGAATTGCCTTTTTAAAGTATCTGGCAGGAAAGCCCTGAACCTCTATTCTGTAAGCATCTGCCCATGAAACATAATTAAGGGCACCAACCCCCAGGGGATGATCTTTATAAATATCCATGGACTTCTGCCATATCTTCATCCTGGAGAAGGCAAAGGGATCTTTTCCCATATTTCTCAGGTAGTTTGAAAGGGGATTGGGGACAAGAACGAGCAAAAGAATGAGCAGTAAAAGAACCATCCTGTGCTTTCTTTTCAGAATAAATACAAGGGCGAGCACTGCCAGTAAAAGACCTGTTCTTGACCTTGTAAATGCAATACCTATAAGGGATAACACCGAAACCAGAGGGGAGGTTACAGGCAGAGAAGAAGCCATTATTACTGCAGCAAGATTCGGATCCTTAAGCACCGTAAATGCCCTTCCACCGCCTATAATTCCTTCCAATATTGCATTTAAAGCAAGTGCAAACACTATCAAGTTTATAAATTTTATTGGTTCTTCAGGATTTAAACCTGAAAAAAGAAGGAAAATAAAAATGGCAGAAGCCAGAAAAAAAATGGCCTGGGAAGGGTCAGCCGTAACCGGAAGAAGAGCCACAGAGGAAAAAGCAAGAAAAAGGAAAAGATACCCACCCTTCTTTTTTACCCACGGGAAGGGAAGCAAAAAAAGCAGATAAAAGGGAAAATATCTGGAATAGAACAATAATGGCAAAGCAAGAAGAGCAAGCCAGCTTCTAATCTTCATTCTTTTCTATTGCCTCCAGAATCTTTTTAGCTTCATTTGATTCAGGATAGAGTAAAAGACACGTTTTCGCCATCATCTCTGCCCTCCTGAGATTTCCCTGTTCCAGTTCATAAAGGGAAAGAAGATAATAGGGATAAGGATTTTCCGGATATATCTCTATTGATCTTTCAAGATAGGAAGCATCTTCTGCGTATTTAAACAGATAGATCTGAGCTTCGTCATCATAGGAGAAAAGAAATCTGTCCAGTTTAGAAACCTCAACCTTTTCCTGCTTTATTACCGCCCACTTAAGGGAGGAAAGACGACTTCTTTCAATAAATGGTACCGTGGAAAGTATCATAAGAATGATAAAAACAGTCCATTTTTTATTCTTTTCCTCTGGCTCCCAAATACCTGTAAAAAATAACCCGCCCAAAAGGGCCACGGAAGAGAAATAAAAACCAATGTCGATAAAATTATGCAATATCCATCCAGCAGCTCCTGCCAGATAAACTGGAGAAATCTTCTTTCTCTTTCTGAAACCAAGCATCAAAATAAAAATACCAATTAAAGGCACAACCCCACCTTCTGTTAGAAATTGCAAAAAGGCATTGTGAACATACAGGGACTCAGGCTCTCCCTTCTTTAAAAATCGCCTTGAAAAAGAAGGAAATCTTCTCCAGCCAATCCCGGTTACCGGACGTTGCACAAAGCTTACAATAGATTTCTGCCAGTGAATTGCCCTTAGCTTCCACGACGGATGCTTCCTTATCTCACTTCCCCTCACAAGTATCATGGCAAAGGAAAGTATCAATCCAAGAACAAATATTCCAAGAACAATCTTTTTCTTTCCCTTCATGTAAAAATAAACTCCCAGGGAAAGCGCTGAAACGAGAATGGCCCCAAGTGACCTGGTCATGAGTATTAAAAATATCATTAACCCCGCAAGGGCTCTACTGGAAACCCTTTTTCTCGAATCCTCTAAAACCAGGGGCAGGAATATACCTAAAATTGCTCCAAAGGTAGTAGGTAATGCAAACCTCGAAAAGAGACGAATCTGCGAGATTATGCCCTTTGTAACTTCAAAAAGTTTCGTTTCAACGACAATGGATGAAAGGGATGGCCAGTTCAGGAGCTGATAAACCCCATATAGAGAAACAGTCCACAAGGGGATCAGAGGAGATTTTTTATCAAAGGGTGGTAAAAATATAAAGGCGGAAGACACAAGAAAGAGGGATACATAATAGAAGGAGATAGCAGAGGGATAGAAGAATAAAGTAATTATTAAGGAAAGAGAAAAAAGTAACCAATGGGTCCCGGGAAATATGCCCTTTTTAATAAAAATTAAAAGAGAAACTAAAACAATGAGAGGAAAAATTAACGGATTAACTTCCGGGGGGAAAAAGAGGATTAAAAAAAATAATATTGCTTCCAAGGCTGGAAAGGGCCGGGGGAATTCCCCGGCCTCTAATCCCATGTTAGATAATTACCTCCTTGGACCGCAGACAAGCACTCCGTCAGAGAATATAATCTCCTTGTTAAAATCAGAGAGGCTTGTCGGAGGATTATAGAGGGTTGTACAGCTGGAATTCTGAACTACGGAGTCCTTTCCAGGAGAAAGGAGTGTGTAGTGGTCAGTATCATAGGTATAGGTGAAGAGGTGTCCCCATGCGTCTGTGGTTTTAATCTTCTTCACATAGAAGGGGACGAGTGCGCTGGAAAGCTGAGTAAGATCAGTTGTCTGGGGTGGACGATCCCAGTCGGTGGTATAGGACTCGATTCCTGTGACGATTGTCCTCATATCTTCCATTGTTGCCTTCTGCCTGGATTTCTGAATGGCCATCAGCATGTTGGGAACCAGAATGGCTGCCAGAATTCCGATGATAGCGACAACGATGAGCAGCTCAATTAATGTGAAACCTTTTTGCCTTTTCATTGTTTCACCTCCTTTTTTTGTCGATTTTTATATTGCAAATTCCTTGCCAGAATTCTCCCGCCTTAAAATAGGGCATCTGACTGACAGGGTACAATTTTCGGCCTCAAAAAAGTACAAAATTTGTCCTTTTACCTTTTGGGGCCACATACAAGTAGTCCATCCGAAAAAATAATATCACGGTTGAACTGTACTATACTGGTAGGCGGGTCATAACGCGTGGAACAGGTTAGATCTATAACTGTGTCCTTACCGGGGGATCCGAGGGAATAATGCCTTTCAAAGGTAGTATACACGAAAGAATGTCCCCATCCATCGGTCAATTTCATTTCTTTAATATAAAAGGGAACCAGAACCGAAGAAAGCTGAACAATATTACCTGTTTGTGGCGGCTGGTCCCAATCCGTGGAATAGGCCTCAATTCCTGTAACTATTGCCCTCATATCCTCAATGGTGGCCTTCTGCCTTGATTTTTGAATGGCCATCAGCATGTTGGGAATCAATATTGCAACAAGAATTCCCAGGATGGCAATAACTACCAGAAGCTCGATGAGAGTAAAACCTGAAGTTTTCCGCATCCTGGCCTCCTTTAAGTTTGGATGAACATTTTAATGCAATTTTCATGCCACAATTTCCATGCCACATTCCCCCTATAAATGAGGGTCATTAAAGATATAAATATTGAAGGAGTACAATTTTTGTCAGAGGTTATATTTCTTCCAGTAATATTTAAAGGACCTATAAGTTATGCCCAGAAGCTCAGCTGCTTTCTTTTTGTTTTTACCGGCTCGCATATAAGCGGATTTTAGATATCTTTTCATTTCCTCTTCAATATACTTCTCGAGGTTGAATCCTTCCTTTATTTCTTTGAAATGGGCTATTTTTTCAGGCAGAGACTCCTCCGTTATATACTCACCATCTTCGAGAGCGACTGCCCTTTCTATGATATTCTCAAGCTCCCTGACATTTCCTGGCCAGTTGTAATTCTCGAGAATCTTCATGGCATTTTTTTCTATACCGAGGATCTTCTTCCCGAATTTTCTGCTGTAAAAATCCACAAAGTGCTGGGCAAGAAGGGGAATATCTTCCTTCCTCTCCCGTAGAGGGGGAATTTCTATGCGCACCACATCAAGTCTATAGAAAAGATCTTCCCTGAATTCTCCCCTTTCCACCATCTTCTCTATATCTCTGTTAGTAGCAGTGATTATTCTGACATCAACATTGACCTCCACTTCTCCTCCCACCCTTCTTATTTTCTTTTCCTGAATGGCATTCAAAAGCTTCACCTGCATCATAGGACTCATATTCGAAATCTCATCCAGAAAAATGGTTCCACCCTGAGCTATTTCAAAAAGTCCCCTTTTCCTGGTGTGAGCACCTGTAAAGGAACCCTTTTCAAATCCAAAGAGTTCACTCTCAAGAAGGGTTTCCGGTATTGCCGCACAATTTATAGAAACAAAGTTCCTGCTCTTCCTTGGGCTCAATCCATGAATTATCCTTGCAAGAAGACTTTTACCCGTTCCGCTTTCCCCCACAATAAGAACATTCACATCCTGAGGAGCAACCCTCCTTACAATATCCATCACCTTATTCATGCCAGGGCTCTTAGCAATAAAATTCTGCTCCTGATAAATGCGTTCCAGTTCCTTTCTTAACTCTTCGACTTCTCTTCTCAGCGAATAGGCTTCGAGAGCCTTCTTCACCACCACTTCCAGCTTCTCCAGATCAAAGGGTTTTATTATGTAATCTTCTGCCCCAAGCTTAAGGGCCCTTACCGCATCCTTTACAGAGGCATAAGCTGTTATCAGAATAACCGGAACCTCGGGGTACATTGTTTTAACCCTCTCAAGTATACTGATGCCATCAATTTCCCCTGGAAGCTTTATATCACTCACCACAACGTCTGCATCTTTAAGCTTAGGAACAGCCTCCTCCCCTGTGGTGGCAGCATCCACAAGATATCCCTTGCCTTTAAAGTACATCTCAAGTACTTCAAGAAAATTTAGTTCATCCTCAATTATCAATATTCTTTCCATCTTTCCTCACCGTGATCCTTATCTCTTCAGAAGAAACCTCCATTTTTGCATTAAAGGAGGAAAGCAATCTGGTAAATTCCAGCATGAGTAAGCCCTTACCGGTCTCTATATTTTTTAAATTCGGGCTCATAATGATATCTATTTCTTCCGCTGATAAAGGGGGTTCTCTCCTGATAATAATTTTTCCATCCTTTTCTTCATTTACCTTCCAATGACCATCCTCTACTTCAAGAATACTTTTAACGACTTCCACCAGCCGTTCTTTTTTCCCCTCTCTAAGCTCTATTCTGTCCCATTCTGAAAGGATGCTTTTTATCCTCTCTGCATTTTCCTTTATTATCTGCAGGATCCTTTCTCGTCCCTCCCCTTTCTCCATCATATTGAAAACCTGGACAGCACCAAGGATGGAAGCCAATGGATTTTTTAATTCGTGGGACAGGATGGAAGCAGCCTCCCTCATCCCCTCCCTCTTGGTTCTTAACTCCCTCTGTGTAATGTCAGCGATTACAACCATCTCCATATCATCCATTTTTGCCCGCATTACGTTGTAAATTCTTCCACTAATGGAAATCTCTCCCGCCTTATCATAGAGTTCATCGACAGGAAACCTCCTGCAGTTTTGACCCTTTATCACTATGCGTCCTGAATCTATTAACAGAAAACAACTTCCTATGGTACCGGCAAAAAGATCATCTATTTTCCGGAACAGGGAAAGCAGGCTTTCTCTGTAATAAATTTTCATGGTCAAGGCCTTAATTCTATCCCGGGAAGATGCCATAATGTAACCCAGCAAAGGGAAACCAATACCATAGGAAAGAAGGTTCGTGGTAAAAACCTGATAATCAAAATCGACATTGGGATACTTAAAGTAAAAACTGGTAAATGAAAACATCAAATAGGTCAGCAGGGGAAAGAGGGACACCCACATTATTCCCCTTCTGTTAAAGAAAAGGAAAGCTTCCACAACAAGGAAGACGAAAACAAAATAAAGGGAACTCTTGTACCCTCCGGTATTCAGAATCAGGAAGGAAATCAACACCCAATCCCCAAGGATTTGAACGCCCAGCTGTACCTTCTCCCTGATATTTAATCTATAAAGGATCAGATAAACAATGGAAAGAGCAAAGAGAAGGGCAAGGAAGGAGAAGAAAAATAAATATGGAAATAAGTAAAGAATGGCAAGTTGAATTATTAAAAAGGATAAAAGCAGAGAAAAGCCAACTATAAGTCTAAATTCGATAAGCCTCAGTATCTTTCGAGGCATTAAAGCTGTCCGAGAAGGTTAAAGATAGGAAGATACATTGAGATAACTATCGTTCCTATGAGACCTCCCAGCACGATGATCATCGCGGGTTCGAGAATCGAAACAAGAGCAGAAACGGCTGCATCCACCTCTTCATCGTAAAAATCGGCAATTTTTGTGAGCATGGTATCAAGAGCACCTGTAGCTTCTCCTGCTTCTATCATCTGACTGACCATAAGAGGAAAGTATTTACTCTCCTTCAATGGTTCACTGAGGCTCTTACCTGCAGCCACCTGATCCCTTGCCTTAAGGAGGACTTCTTCTATAACTACATTTCCCGTAGTTTTAGCTGAAATTTCAAGAGCCAGAAGAATATCAACTCCTGAAGTAACCAGAGTTGCCAGAGTTCTCATAGCTTTAGCCACACTACCTTTAAGTACTATGGGACCTATAATCCAGATCTTCAGTTTTATGGTATCTATTGTCCTTCTTCCTCCAGGGGTCGAAGCGTAAATCTTATACGCAATCCATATTGCAACCATAGCCAGTATCAGCACATAAAACTTGGTAATAAGGAGCCGGCTGGCCCCCATAACTATCTGGGTAAGAAGCGGGAGTTCAGCACCAAGGTCAAGATAAAGTTGAGCAAAGGTAGGAATAACCTTCCACAGGATGAATCCTGTAATTAAGACCGCAAAACTCAAAACAGCAATAGGATAAGCAAGGGCCGATTTTATCTTTGTAACAAGTCCCTTTATTTTTTCAAGATAGTCTGCCAGCCTTTGAAGAATAATATCCAGAGTTCCTCCCGTTTCTCCTGCTGCCACCATGTTTACGTACAGCGAGTCAAAAACCTGGGGATGTTTTGCAAATGCATTACTGAGGGAACTTCCTCCCCTCACATCATCGGTAACTGTTTCAAGAATAGCTTTAAACCTCTTATTTTTTTGCTGCTCTGCGAGGGCTGAAAGCGCCTGATCTATAGCAAGGCCAGCATTAACCATAACAGATAGCTGCCTTGTAAAGATTGCAAGTTCTTTAAGGCTTGCGCTCTTTTTAAACCTTGGAAGGGGTATCTGCAGTCCTTTTTTCTTAAGAACTGATACCTGAATACCCTCTCTAAGAAGGGCTCTTCTTACATCTGCTTCGCTTGGACCAATTCTTTCCCCGCTTACCAGCTGGCCCATTCGGTTTACACCTTTAAAAACATAAACAGGCATTTTTGCCCTCCTACATATTTATTTCGCCCTTTGCCCTCGTAATTCCAACCATGGGAGAGGGAGTATAAATGTGTTTAACGGCTGTAGGACCTCTCCTTATAAGATCATGAAGCTCTTCAGGATATGAGCTGGAAGACATTGCTGTTTCGAGTGTTATAAGCCTTTTGAAATAAAGGGCTGCAAGGGACTGGTTAAATGTATGCATTCCTGTTGCCTCCTGTCCGGTTTGCATTGCCGAATAAATCTGATGAATCTTATCCTCCCTTATGAGGTTTCTGATTGCTGGAGTGGGCACAAGGACTTCCGTAGCAAGTATTCTTCCCCTACCATCGGCCCGGGGAAGCAAAGCCTGGGTTACTATTCCCTCCAGAATAATGGAGAGCTGCGTCCTAACCTGTGTTTGATGGTGAGGCGGAAAGATATCCACTATTCTGGTAATGGTCTGAGCCGCTGAATTGGTGTGAAGGGTGGCAAAGGTAAGGTGACCCGTTTCTGCAATTCTTAAAGCGGCTTCCACTGTTTCAAGGTCCCTCATCTCACCGATGAGGACCACATCCGGGTCCTCCCTCAAAATAGACCTCAGGGCATTATGGAAGGATTTTGTGTCCGTGTGTACTTCCCTCTGGTTTATTAGTGCCCTCTTGTGGGCATGTAGATACTCTATCGGATCCTCAATGGTTACTATATGAACTGGCCTTTCCTTATTTATCTTATCTATCATGGTAGCAAGGGTGGTTGATTTACCCGAACCTGTGGGACCTGTTACGAGTACGAGCCCCCTCGGTTTTTCACAGAACTTTTTCACCACCGGTGGGACTCCAAGTTCTTCAAAGCTTCGAATTTCAAAGGGAATTCTTCTAAAAGCTCCTGCCACTGCTCCTCTCTGCATAAAGACATTGGCTCTGAACCTGGCTACACCCTTTATTCCAAAGGAAAAGTCTATTTCCATATCCTCTTCAAATCTGTGTTTCTGGGTATCGGTGAGAATGGCATATATAAGTCTTTTTGTTTCTGCGGGGGAAAGGGGAGGATAATTCAGTTTAATAAGAGCACCATTTACCCTGATGGTAGGAGGGGCACCGGTTGTAATATGCAGGTCAGTACCATCCTGGTCTATCATGATCTTCAAAAGTTCCACAAGGGTTAACGCCATTTTTCCCCTCCTTAGTATTTAACAGTTTCTCTAACAACCTCTTCTACAGAGGTTATACCCTGTTTAATCTTCTCCAGGCCACTTCTCCTCAGGGTTATCATACCCTGCTCTATAGCCTTTCTCCTTATTTCAGCAGATGATGCACCGGAAAGAATCAGTTCCTGGACTTCATCAGTAACCTCCAGAACTTCAAAAAGACCGACCCTTCCCTTGTAGCCCGTGTTATTACAGACATTGCATCCCACAGGCTTAAAGACGTTTACGCTTTTAGCCTCTTCAGGATTAAATCCCAGTTCAATTAGAACCTGTGGTTGAAGATCTGCTGGAGACTTACATTTGTTACAAAGTCTTCTAACAAGCCTCTGGGCCACTATTGCGACCACTGAGGTAGCAACCAGGAATGGTTCTATCCCCATGTTTATAAGCCTTGTTATAGCGCTGGCTGCGTCGTTAGTATGAAGGGTGGAAAGAACAAGGTGGCCCGTCAATGCAGCCTTGATGGCAATCTCAGCTGTTTCAAAATCCCTTATCTCACCAACAAGTATGATGTTGGGGTCCTGCCTCAAGAAGGATCTTAGAGCTGCTGCAAAGGTAAGCCCTATATCTTCACGGATATGGACCTGGTTAATACCATAAAGGTTAAATTCAACCGGATCCTCAGCGGTCATAATGTTTACTTCCGGGGTATTTAAATTAGAAAGGGCAGAATAAAGGGTATTGGTCTTACCTGAGCCGGTAGGTCCTGTCACAAGAATCATTCCCCATGGTCTCTGGATTGCCTTCTTGAATTTCTCCAGACTTTCAGGCTCAAATCCCAGCTGGGTCAGGTCCAATCTCAGCTGTTCCCTGTCCAGAATTCTGATAACCACCTTCTCTCCGAATATCGTGGGTAGAATGGAAACCCTCATATCCACTTCCTTCCTTCCACCTCCCTCCTTTTTCACCTTCATCTTGATTCTTCCGTCCTGCGGCAACCTCTTCTCCGCTATATTCAGATGAGATAAAATCTTTATCCTTGAGACGATTCCGTCTTTGAACCTGAGAGGTGGAGTCATAACAGGGTGAAGTATACCATCTATCCTGTATCTTACTCTGAGTTCTTTTTCATAGGGTTCTATATGAATATCAGAGGCACCCCTCTTAATGGCATCCCTGAGTATTAAATTCACCAGCTTAACCACCGGAGCTTCCTCCGCTTCCCTGCTAAGGGTCCGCACATCTGCCTCTTCCTCTTCTTCCACCATTTCAAGGTCCTCATCATCCATATCATACAGGTCTTCGAAGTCCTCCCCTGTTATACTCTGGAGTTCTTCCTTTACTTCTATATCATGCTCCGAACCATATAATTTCTCGATGGCTTCAAGAATGGCAGTTTCTGAAGCAACTGCAGGCTGGATGTTAAGCCCTGTTATAAATCTAAGTTCTTCTATGGCATAGAGATTTGTGGGATCGGCCATGGCAACTGTAAGGGTCGCTCCTGCCCTATCAATGGGTACAACAAGATACTTCCTTGCAATTTCCGCAGGGATCCAGTCCCTGACCTTCGGAGAAAGTTCAAATTTTGAAAGGTTTATGTAGGGATAACCATACTGGCGGGAAAGCAAGGAAGTCACCTGTTCTTCAGTTGCAAAACCGAGCTTTATCAGTATAGACCCCAACCTTCCCCCGTGAGTCCGCTGATATTCCAGAGCCTCTTCCAGCTGTGAGGGAGTTATAACTCCCTCTTTTACTAAAAGCTCCCCTAATTTACTCGCCATTGTTTCTCCTCTCTGAAGAAATTATATCAAAAGGCATCTGATAGAGCAATTGAGAAGAAAATTCCATGTCTACCCTCCTCATCTAAATTAATTCCCACCTTACCCCCTAAATGATGATACCTCAAATCGGCCACGATTGTATAGTATTTTTTATTTTCCCATTTACGAAACCCTGCTCCAACACCAATTAAATTCGAAAAGGTTTTAATGAATGAAAAATAATAATCCCCTTTATAGTTCCGTAAATCAGCACCAGCAGATATTAAAAGCGTCTGAGTAAGAGAATAACTTACCCCACCCATCATATATTCAGGGGAAAAGTTTTTATCCTTACTTAGAGGAATATCTATGAAGGATACAGACACAAGCAGTTTTGGGGTAAGAAATGCAGAAATGCCCACATCAAATAATAGAGTCTTTCCTTCCTCCACAGGTTCCTCTCCCATGGAAAGAAGGGATATTTCGGATTTTCTGAAGTTATTTTCATCACCTATTGGGAGGTTTATTTCAAAATCCTTATAAAATACGTACTTGGTGGTGATCCCCATAAACATTCTTCCTCTTTTCAATACATATCCTTTATTGAAAAAGATCTCCCTCCTGTCCCGAATTAAATATTTTATGTTGTAATCAGCGGGATTTTCTTCGCTAAAGTTCTCGCCCTTTTCCCCATAGGCCACCATACTTCTGTAATAGATGTAGCCCATTGCTCCGCCCTTCCCGCTCAGGAAGAAATTACGGGTTTCCATAGCAAAGGAAGGAATTCCGCTTTTAATCTTCTCCAGATCAGAATAGGTTATGCCATCGGGAGATCCAATGGATTTCAGGGTAGAAAAAACCGAACCACTATCCATTGAAATATTTCCCTGGGAATACTGAATCACTGGAGGATTAAAAAGGGAAAGGGCTGGATTATAGTAAACGCCGGTTTCCTGAGAAAATAAACTGATTGCAGTAGAAGGCAACAATCCGAAGGGATCAAGAACCGGCGGTCGGAAATCTCCTGCTTTTAAAGCTATTACAAGAATGAGTGAAGCTAAAAACCCTTTCTTTTTCATCAAAGTTCCAGAACCTCCTTTTCTATCTTTATAACTTCCAGAGCCTTTTCAATCCCGATATCCACCAGCTTAAAAAGGGTTTCCTTAGGAAAACTTCCCCCTTCCCCTGTGCCCTGAATTTCAACTATTTCTCCCTTTTCTGTAACAACAATATTTAAATCCAGGGTAGCAGAAGAATCCTCTTCATAGTCAAGGTCTACCAGTATTTCTCCGTTTACTATCCCGAGACTTACTCCTCCCACAAGTTCCTTAAGGGGATTGTCAAATAATTGATTTTCAAAAACGAGTTTTTTAAAAGCCAGGTATACCGCTATGGTCCCTCCCAGAATGCTGGCCATTCTTGTACCACCATCTGCCTGTATGACATCACAATCCACAGTTACAGTTTTCTCCCCCAGCATGTTCAGGTCAGTTACGGCCCTTAGTGCTCTTCCTATAAGCCTCTGAATTTCATGACTTCTTCCTGAAACCTTTGATTCTATCCCCTCCCTGAGTTTCCTTTTATCAGTTGAACGGGGCAGCATGGCATATTCCGCCGTTATCCATCCCCTGCCTGTGCCCTTAAGAAAGGGAGGCACCCTATCCTCTATAGAAGCTGCTGTGAGAACTATATTATCACCCCATTTCACCAGAGCGGATCCTTCTGCATACTTCAGGTAATTGGGTATGATCTCTATCTCCCGAAGTTCATTCCAGGCTCTTTTTACTCTCATAAGTAAGTCTCTCCTTTTATTTTACTTCAAAAAAGCATTTTTTCAACTTTTCTTCCAGTTTTGTCAGAAAATTCGCATCCAATTCGGCTATCCATCTTAAAATTTTTATTCCTCCTTTAAATTGTGATAATCTTTTTAATTTTACAAAATCCTTCTCCGTTGTGACTATCACCCGCCCTTCCGCCATCCTGTATATTTTTTTTAAATCTTCATCATTATAACTCCAGTGGTCTGGAAAGGAAATGCGTCCCTTTACCCTGGAACTTTCAAAAAGCCCAAAAAACCGTTCGGGGTGGGCTATACCACAAACCAGGAAAACTTCTCCATCGGGAATTTCGACAGGTTTGAGTTTGTAATGGAAAACCGGAATTTCCGATTCCAGTTCTTCACCTTCAGGGATGAGGATAAAATGGGCAAATTTCAATGAGGCAAGAGGCTCACGCAAATAGTATTCGGGAATAGAAGAAGAGTGAAGTACCACCTCTACTTTTTTTAATGAAAGATATTGAAAACCATCGTCGAGTATCAAAAGATCCGCTCCGTGCTCTGCTGCCAGTTCAGCGGAGATTTCCCTTTTTTTCCCGACAATGATCCATGCATCCTTTAAATTCTCTCTCAAAACGCTGGCCTCATCCCCTGCCTCACAGGGATTCACGTCTTCGCCAGGAGGATATGCCTTTACATCCTTCAACTTTCCTCCATAACCCCTTATAGCTATTGCAACCTTTTTCCCTTTTTTTAAAAAATGTTTTGCAATGGCTATGGTTACAGGTGTTTTACCCGTTCCGCCAAAAGCCAGATTTCCAATAGAAATAGCTGGAATGGGGGGAACAGTCCCCTTCACGAACCTGCGCCTGAAGAAGTTCAACCATCTATAAATGAATAGCAGGGGAGAAAAAAGTTTAAATTCTGGAGAGAATGAGTTCCGCATTTCTCAGGGTGGCTCCTTTAAGTCTTTCAAGTACCTCCTTACCTCTTTGACCTGTTTCCTTCAGTTTCCCCTCACCTGCCCTCTTTATTATTTCGGCCAGCTCATCCTCTGTCTTAAATAGAAGCGCCGCATTTTCACGAACAAATTCCTCCGAAAGATCTTTAAAGTTTTCCATGTGAGGACCAAAGGCAATGGGAGAGGCGAAAAAGGCGGGTTCCAGCAAATTGTGTCCCCCATAGGATTTTATGCTTCCTCCGATAATAGAAAGGATAGCTCCGGCATAAAGAGCCGCCAGCTCTCCCATTGTGTCCAGTATCAACACCTCCCACCCGTCAGACATACTGGTCCTTCTTGTGGCCTTAAAACCCATTTCTATTGCTGCATTCAACGATTCGTCTGCCCGTTCAGGATGTCTTGGAGCGAGGACAAGCTTTACATTGAGACCTGATTTTTTGAAGGCAGAAAGCACAAATCTGTCTTCATCTACATCCATTGTGCTGCCTGCAATCACATATGGTGCGGTGATTTCAAATCCCGCAGTCCCTCTGGAAATTTCAAAATCAGCCTTCATATTTCCTGTAATTATTACCTTTGAAGGAGGAGCTCCTATTTTCAAAAACATGTCCCTGTAACTTTCACTCTGAACACAAATAAGCTCAAACTGATTCATAATCTTTTCCATAAAATGTTTAAGTCTTCTGTACCAGATAAAGCTATCATGCGAAAGTCTTCCATTCACCAGAAACACAGGTATTCCTCTATTTCTCGCATAAGTTATAAAATTAGGCCAGAGTTCTGTCTCAGCTATAATTACTCCATCCGGATCTATTTTCCTGAAATATTTTTTCAGGACTATCGGAAGGTCAAAGGGAAAGTGAAATACGTAAAACTCTTTAAATCTTTTTCGAGCAACTTCCATACCCGTAAACGTGGTGGTGGAAACCACTATCTCTATCCCCTTCCTTTTAAGTTCAACAGCAAGGGGATAAAGGGAAAGGATCTCCCCAACAGAAACTCCATGTATCCACAATCTCTTGCTTTTCTTCGGGGGAAAGTCAGGGGGAGATAATCTCTCCCTGATAACCATTTTTTTCCCCCGAATCTTACTCCTCAGATAATAATAACTTAGTCCCAGGGGAAAAATAAGGTAAGATATTATTCTAAAGAACACAGGGAATTTTAGCATGGAAGAAAGAGGAAAGGAAATTCTTATTAGAATGCCCAACTGGATCGGGGATTGTATAATGTCTATTCCTTCTCTGAGAGCCCTTTCCAGAAAATACAGGTTAATTCTGGTAGGAAAACCCTGGCTGGCAGAGCTCTTCAGAGATCAGTCTTTTTTTTACAGGATAATTCCCTTCAAATCAATTTTTCAGAGGCTACCCGGGGTCGAAACAGGACTCCTTTTTACCAACTCCTTTTCTTCAGCTTTAAATTTTTTTATAAATGGAATAA
>JAMOUL010000381.1 GCA_027062035.1 Candidatus Aminicenantota bacterium
CTCCTCTCATTGCCTTTCTGTGGTAAAGGGAAGGGAAAAGGGAAAATAGAAAGTCTCGCAGATATGGCTTCAAAGGTAACCATAGGAGAATATTATGTGGTAAGTGGAATGTACGTAGATTATAAGGGAAACGTATACATTCCAAATACATCAAAGACAAGTATAGATAAATACTCTCCTGAAGGTAAATTTCTCCTTTCATTCGGAAGAAAAGGGGAAGGACCCGGTGAGTTTCGTTATGTTCCTTTTTTCGCGGTGGATACCAGAGGTTTTCTTTACGCTATAGATATAGACTGGAACGTTTCTCAATTCGATTCCAGTGGCAAATTTCTTAAAAATTACAGACTACCCTGGAACTTAAAAGGCACGCCATTTATGCCCCGATTCTCACCTTTAAACCAGCTTGTAGTTTCAACCTCCTTCTTTACATCAAAGGATATAAGAAATGCTCAGCATTACATAAAGGTTTATCTCCTTCCGGAAAATGGTGAACCTCTGCTTTTATTAAATGACGATTCCAGATCCAATATTGTGTCTCTTTATCCTCTGAGAGGCTTTCTCAACTTCTGTCCGCATTATGATTTCGACAGCCAGGGAAATATTTATGTTTCAGATCCAGTTTTTTATAAAGTACATGTTTTTAATCCTGCTGGTAAAAAGATAAGGGAATTTACGAGAAAATGCGAAAGGGAAAAAATCTCAGAAGGTGACCTGGAAGTCTCCAACCCAAAGTTAAAGGAGGAAATAGGGAATCTTATCGCCATGGCTAAAAAAGACATTTCTAAACTTCCAGGGAACAGCAAATATTTTCCCTGCATATTCAACATAAACGTAGACAAAGACAGAATATATCTATGGAGGCCAACCAGAGTAAATGGAAAATTTCTTGTGGATATATACACAACTGATTTTCAATTCTTAGGCCAGCGGTCCTTTTATAATACAACGGGCAACATAAATACGGATACTACATTTATACGTAACGGCTTTCTGTATATCCTGGATATCATACCAGAAGACCCCCGGCACCTGAATGGACGCCTCCTTTTGCCTAAAATTCCATCTGCAGTTTTGAAATTCAGGGTTATACCCATGTAAAATATCTGGGAACCACTAAAAGGAGGTGACAAAAATGAGAAAATGGAGTGCATGGATTGTTTTTCTTCTCACATTAACCTTACCGTTCTGCAAAAGCAAAAAAAACACAGAAGTAAGA
>JAMOUL010000382.1 GCA_027062035.1 Candidatus Aminicenantota bacterium
TCTCCACTATGTATATTACTTTCCCGTCCGCCAGAAGGACGAAGTCGGCCTCTCCCCTCTCAACTTTCCTGGGAGCATCCAGGAGTTTAAATTCTTTGTGCATTTTCTTCTCTATCATGTAGTCCGTCAGAAGAGAGTAGAGAGACATCTCCGTTATATCTCCCCTCAGGTTCTTTAATGTCCCGTCTATGCTGTCAAGTTTGCTGGAAATGTCATCCAGTTTGTTCAGTTTCCTGGAAATAGAAGAAAATCCCTCATCGAGTTTATTGGAGAGAGAAGAAAACCCCTCTTTCAGAACTTCCACCACGTCCCGGAGGGTAACTTCTCCGTTATTTTCCTGTGGATGGGGCTCAGGTTCGGAAGCGGATTCGGAAGGATTTTCCTCCGGGTTGGCATTGTCATGGGTTACTGGCTGGGTTTCGTTCGATTTTTCATCATGGATTTCTGATTCCAGTTCTTCCTGCAAGTGCTCTTTATCCATTTCCTTTTCCGTCATAATGTAAATTATACGGGATTGTATGTATTTCCAGATACTTCCGTGTATTGGAAAGGTTCGAATTGGAATATTTCTGGAACCTGCCGGGATGGGCATGGGGATTTCTGTTGTATCGAATAATTTTAGCAGTTTAAGGAATCTTCCAGAGCAATCCCGCACCTGCCGATAAGCCCGCTGCGGAGCCGTTCCTGTCGTCCCTTGCGTAATCTATGCCCAATGTCAGGGAAAGGGCTGTCTTCGGGGATAAGTGATGCCTGACTTCCACACTGGCACCCAGAATGTATCCCATCCTTCTGTCCTGCGAACCCCACAGGGAAAATACGTCGGCATGGAGATTGTGGAGAAGGGGTCCCGTCTTTGTCCACTGAAATCCGATACTCAGAACCAGTCCCGATTCATCGAATAGCCCTCTCATGCCGTATCCAGCGTTAGTGAAAATCGCTCTCTCTCCCCGTGCATCCAGATTGCGGATAAATCCAAGATTCAGCGACGCCAGATTCACAGCGGGGAAATAGGAGGCCCTCAACGTCAGGAATTTATCCGGTCGGGGGCTAACCATTATTATGGTGGGTCCCACCACGAATTCCATATCGGTGGTGTCGCTCTGTGCAAGCGATAATATGAGTGCAATTGCCATGATAAAGTAATTTTAAATTCCCGCTCCGGGTATTGGAGAAGATTCAAAAGAAAAAAGGGGCGAGAGCCCCTTCAGAATAGC
>JAMOUL010000383.1 GCA_027062035.1 Candidatus Aminicenantota bacterium
GCCGATATAAGTTTCTCTGCTGTTGCTGCCGTTGCGAAATTGTATCAGAAGGGACTTGACATAAAAATGAAGGCGATAACTGTCTGGGACAATTTCTATCTTCTTACCAGGGGCTTCAAGGCAAGGGACTTCGGAGACCTGAAGGGCCGAAAAATTTACCTTCCCCTGATAAAGGCAGCTCCTCCCTATGCTGTAACAACATTCCTGATGAAGGAACTTGGCTATGATCCGGATGATTTCGAATTCGCCTTCGGCCAACCATTTGGCAGGCCAGGGGAAATCAAAGATATGCTTGTAAGGGGAGAGGCAGAAGTGGCGCTCCTCAGAGAACCCGAGGCAAGTTTCGCTATTTTTGAAGGCAAAGGGGAAATTCATGAATCTATTGCTTACAGGGACCTCTGGGAAAAACTCTTTCCTGGAAAGGGAAATCTTCCAAACGCAGGCATCCTTTTCAAGGGAGAGATACTCAGGGAATATCCGGAAATATCAAGGGTATTCCTGGAGGAAGCCCGTAATGCGATAGAATGGGTAAACGCCAATCCAGAGCAGTCAGCCAGAATAATATACGAAATAATGGGAATTCTTCCTGAAGAAGCAGAACTTTTCCTTTCAAGGGTACATTTTAAATACGCAGCCTCTGAAGATGTTATAGACCACATAATGCACTATATAGATGTCCTGAACAAATCTGGATACGGTGGAAAGCCATTTGGAGAGCTCAGACCACTTTTTGAATAACACAGGACATTAACTTATAACCTTTAACCCTGATAAGCGGGTAGGCTGGACTATCCTATGAGAAGTTTTATTGCAAAAACTATTATAGCTACCGTTACAAATCTCTGTATAAACTTATTCCCCTTCTTAACCGAAGCTATAGCTCCGAACTGTCCCCCTATTGTTGTTCCGATTGCCAGGGAAAGGCCAAGAACAAAATTAACCTGTCCGCTGGCTATAAATATCCCGAGGGCAAAGATGGTAAAGATTAATACCACAAAAACCTTTATAGCATTCCCCCTTACCAGATCATAACCGGAAAGGACTATGGCGGACAGAATCAGGAAACCAACCCCTGCCTGAACGAATCCCCCATAAATTCCAATAAAGAAAAAGGCAACTGTTATTCCTACCCATTTTGCCCCTGAAATTTCTCCGAGATCAACGCTCTGACCGCCATTTTGAAGCTTTTGGGTGGGCTTAAAGTAGAGGCTC
>JAMOUL010000384.1 GCA_027062035.1 Candidatus Aminicenantota bacterium
GTGGGGATATTCAACCTTCCTCAAAAAACACTCTTTTACTGCAATAATCTCTAACTCCTCGTGAACAGTATATCACAAAAGCAGCTTTATACCAATCTTTACCATTCTTTAATTTTCAGTTTATTAAGCATCCTCCAGGAATACTCGTAATTGGGATCCATTTCCAGAGATTTTTTATATAGAATTCTGGCCTTCTTCAAATAAATATCTGCAATCCCCCTTAAAAATCTGGGGTCATCCGGGTAGAGTTTTCTGGCGACCTTCGCAAGAGCCATTGCTTCATCCAGTCGCCCGGCGTCATAAAAGCCCATTTCGAAACTGAAGAGGGAATCTGCACTGGCTGCTTCCCTGTGGACAGGGGCTCTAAGAGCTCGTCTGTAGTATTTAAGGGCAATCTCAGGTTTTCCAATGGCTACATATGCATTGGCAAGAGCAACCAACGCCCTGCCCGAGTCAGGATAAAGTTTCAACCCGAGGGCCGCTGCGTCAATAGCTCTTTTATTTCCGGAAAGGTAAAGCTTCTCTGTGGCATTCAAAATTTGCCGGGTAAAATCTGGATATACTCCTGCACCTTTAAAGATTTTCTTCAGCCTGCTTCCCACTTCAGGAAAATTCGAATAAGCTCCTATAAACAGGGTTCGGGTATAGTTATTCAGGGTACGCTGCCAGTCCCTGGACCATGTCAGGATTTTCGATGTTTCTGGTCTGGAAAGCAGAAGGCCATGGCAGGCTCCTGGTTTGCTGTTGCATAGTTTTATATAGTCTTCAAAAAACGGAAGAATACCGTTACGGTGATAATACTCAAGCCTTTTACTGCCGTACTCCTTATAAAGAACCTCTGCCATAAAGGAGCCCACCTTAATAAAGGCCTGTCCACTTACAGGATGGCGCCCCTGTTTTATCTTTTTTCTGGCCTCTTTGATATTATTTTTTATACGCGAAAGTTGAAGACTGAGATTAAAATACTCAAATGCCTTTTTTAATTCATCATCTTTATCTGTAAGAGCACGACCTCTCTTCTCGAAGTACGAAAGGCCGTAATTGTAGGTATCCCTTAACCCGAAATAAAAAACATCCAGGGCTTCATCTCCAGTATATACATCAAGATCCCATGGCTCATCCAGAAGCAACTGAACCAGACGAAAGCCATATAGATAGGGGTTTGCTCCCTCCAGATTACAGCCGAAGGCCACAATTAAATTCTCGCGGG
>JAMOUL010000385.1 GCA_027062035.1 Candidatus Aminicenantota bacterium
CCTTTATTCTTACTGCAAGCCTATTTGGAAAACGGTCGGCAGTAAGTGCTATCATTTCATTTAAAGGCCTCACACCGACACCTTTTCCCGTCTCTTTAATAGAAGCCATAACCTTCCCTCCTAAAGATTGAATCTTTTAAATATCCTATCAACGTATTTGAGAAAATTGTGATTTAATGCTTCGTCTATTTCTTTCTCTTCAAGATAGTACTTAATTTTAGGATGATTTTTAAGAACATTCTCGAAATTAAGACCCTCTGTTTGAGCTTTGATTGCGCACTCCTTTACCCATACATAAGCGTCTTTTCTTGGAATACCCTTTTTCACCAGTGCAAGAAGTATGGGCTCGGAAAGGTAATATTTTCCGTATTTTTCCATGTTCTCTTTTATTCTTTCTTTATTAATTATAAGACCTTCAAGGTTTTTTCTGAGAAGTCTCAACATATAAAAAATCACTTCAGTAGAATCAGGTAATATAAATCTTTCCACCGAAGAATGAGAAATGTCCCGCTCGTGCCATAAGGCAATATTTTCGTGAGCAGGAATGAGGTATCCCCTCAGAAGGCGTGCAAGTCCCATGAGCCTTTCGCTTCTTATAGGATTTCTCTTATGCGGCATTGCTGAAGAACCCCTCTGTTTGGAATAAAAAGGTTCCATCATCTCTCCCACTTCGGTTCTCTGAAAGAGCCTTATTTCCTGTGAAATCCTTTCCACTGCTTCACCAATAAGTGCATAAACCGACATTAAGAATGCAATTCTATCTCTTGGAACAATTTGTGTTGATACAGGTTCCGGTTTAAGACCAACCTCCTGGAGAACCTTCTGCTCTATTTCCGGTGGAATAAATGAGTAATTTCCAACTGCTCCAGAAATTTTCCCATAGGAGACTTCCTGTATTGCCTTTATCAATCTTTCCCGACCTCTTAAAAATTCGGAATAATGTGAGAGAAATTTAAGTCCCAGACTTGTTGGTTCGGCGAAAACTCCATGAGTTCTTCCCATAAAGGGTACGTATTTATTCTCAACAGCTTTAACTTTAAGTGTGCTTATAACGAGGTCCAACTCTGATAATACAAGATTCAACGCTTCTATTAGAATAAGGGCCTGTGCGGTATCCAGTAAATCGCTCGAGGTAAGACCATAATGTAAGAATCTTGCATCTTCTCCTACAAGTGTCTCAACAGCCATAAGAAAAGCAACAACTTCATG
>JAMOUL010000386.1 GCA_027062035.1 Candidatus Aminicenantota bacterium
CATTATAACTGCCAGGATTTTCCTGAAAGCAGCATCGCTTACTTCTGTAGCCAGAAGTGCACCGATTATGGCCCCGGCTGTGGAAGTGGGGATAACTGCAAGGGCAAATTTCCAGGGAAACACCTTCAGTTTGTGAAAACGCATTACCGCAAAAATGTTCTGGATGAATATCCCTATGCGATTGGTCCCATTTGCCACCGGACCAGGCAGTCCCACAAATATTAAGACAGGAAGGGTCAGGAAGGAACCACCTCCTGCTACTACATTTACAAAACCCGCTATCAGCCCCACAAGTACCAGTAATGGAATCTTCCAGAAGGCTATCATAGGTCTTTCATTTTATCACTTCATTAGTTTTCAAAAAAGAAAATTTTATTTGAGACCCTGCGGTTTTTTTCTTATTCTTATCAAATAGGAGGTTGCTTCATGAAAATAAAGGGATTCCTGAGCTTATGTTCCTTTTTCTTCCTATCATTGACTGTACTGTCAGGAAGTAACAGGATTGCATTTTCAGGTGGGTTAAATCACGTATTTCAGTATGGTTCAGAATCAGAATACGTCCCTGGAGAAAACGATTTTCCCGTAACACCGGCCCATAACAATCTTACCATGGCAATATCATACACAAGGATCTTCTCACACCGATATGGCTTTCAACTGGACTTAAGAAGACATAGTGGCACAGGGCTGAACCTTAAAGACCCATCCGACGACGATGAAATTCAGATAGATGGAGCCGGCCATTTGACCGTTACACTGAATTTTGTGTATTTCCTTTCGAAATCCAGCATCAAACCCTATTTAATTGCAGGAGCTGGCATGGATTTTCTAACCTGCACAAAGGAACAGACCGTAACGTCCAAATTCGGATACACTGTTACAATTTCTCCACCGGAGAAAAACGCAGACCTTTGCTTCAACCTGGGAACAGGGATGGATTTTTCGCTGGGAAAAAGGATAGGATTGAACCTTGAACTCCGATACCTTATCATTGCAGGAGAAGATAGAATAAACAATGTAAACTTTGGGGCAGGAATATTTTTAAATTTTTAGACCTCAGATTATATTCCAATGGAAATTTCGGGAGAGTATAATTCTTAAAAACAATACAGTACAGGAGGAAGAATTATGAAAATACTCGTTACCGGCGGAGCTGGTTTCATAGGCTCACACATAGTAGACGCCTACATAGAAGAGGGGAACGAAGT
>JAMOUL010000387.1 GCA_027062035.1 Candidatus Aminicenantota bacterium
AGAGGGGACCGAATTTAATGGGGTCGTGAAGAAGGGCTTTAAGCCCCTTCCAGAAACCTGCCCTTTCTATTCCCAGTTCATTCAACCTGTCTCTGATAAGTTTTTTCCATCCATAGATTACCAGCATCAGGGCTGCGAGCATCACCAGAACAGAACCTACGTAGATGATTATGTGGGCAATAAGTTCGAAGGGAACCACCGTCCATACTCCCAGGGTTACTATTATTGTTCCTGCGATCATAAGGGGCATGGCTATTTTGTGGAAAATGCCCTTGAAATCAAGCCAGCGTCCCACAACCAGAGTAATTGCAATAGCTATAAGGGTTAGCATAATGTGAAGATGACCAATTATTGCCAGATCCAGTGGGGGCTTGTGAGCCATTCTTACCACGTTTTCAGCCAGGAAGGTCTCGAAACCATTACCGAAATAAGCTCCTGCTACAGCACCAAATGTTGATGATCCCAGGGCTGCTATCACCATCGTAAAGAAGGCTACCCTTTCGAGATCCACCCCTGATTTTGTATGGGCATACTCAGGACTTTTGACGTAGTATTCTTTGTTCCACGGCCACAGGGCAGCGGCAAGAAGAATTCCCGTGAAAAACATCAGTGAAAGGCCGAAAAGGAAAAGACCGTGAAGGATCCAGTTGCGGCCAAAATATGCAAAACCAAGGCCAAAGATCATGGATGAGAGGTATCCTACCGTTACTGTTGCGTTTATAATTACCTTGCGGCTCCTCTTCATTGGTACGATGGATGTGATGAAATAAACCTCAATGGCTATAATCGCCATTGCTATGCTGTGATAAAGCATGATTATTCTTCCTTCTCTGAAGAACGGATCCAGCTTCATTCCGAGGAGTCTCACTGTTATATCCCTTACGCCCCATTCCACCATCGGGCCTGAAAGGGTTCCCCATATGGCTGTTACAAGGGAAACCATGGATATTGCTACAAGGACCAGGCCCTTGGTGGAGGTAAAGAGATAGTTAAATCTCTCTTTTAAAAAGTTCATTTTTTCCTCCTGAGGGGGGTGTTGTCATAAATTTATTATAAGAAGGTAATCTGTAAAAAGTCAAAAGAATTTTAGATTATTGTGAAATCATGGCTTCATGCGGCTGCCTTCGCCTTTCCGAGCTTGATTTTTACCACAACAATGAGAAGAATAGAAATTCCGAGAAGAATTATTCCCACTATTGGTCTATAG
>JAMOUL010000388.1 GCA_027062035.1 Candidatus Aminicenantota bacterium
CTTGTAAGGTCTTTGAAGTTTTCTCCGGGAAACGAGAGGGAACTTTATAGGGCTCAGGGAGCTCTCTGGATACTTCTGCTCAGGGATAAATACTTCAGGGATGCCTTTGTAAGGGCTTATGAGAAAAGAAAATTATATATGCCCTTCAGATTGAAATATTAAAGTACCAGTGCCCTTCTTTTCCATCCAGTTTCTCTTCTGTATAATGTGATTAAAGGAGGAGAGATGAGAAAGATCTGGGTTTTATTTATTTTTGCAGCACTTTTAATTTCCGCCGACAGAATAACAGGAAAAACCTTTGCTACAAGATCAGAGGTTATCGCAACCCATGGGATGGTGGCAACCAGTCAACCCCTTGCAGCTCTTATAGGTATTGAAATCCTTAAGAGGGGAGGAAGCGCAGTCGATGCTGCCATAGCTGTAAATGCTGCCCTTGGGCTTATGGAACCCACGAGCTGCGGTATAGGTGGTGATCTCTTTGCGATAGTCTGGGACAATAAGGAAAAGAAACTTTATGGAATAAATGCCAGTGGACCGGCTCCCCTTGCAATTTCCCTTGATTATTTCAAAAAAAGGGGAATAAAAAGAATGCCCCTTCATGGTCCTCTTCCATGGACAGTTCCAGGTGCCGTTGATGGATGGTATGAGCTGCATAAAAAATTTGGCAAATTGCCCTGGAAGGAACTCTTCGAACCCGCCATTAAATACGCAGAGGAGGGTTTTCCCCTTTCAGAACTTATTGCTTTCTACTGGCAGAGGTCGGTTCGAATGTTTAAAGACTATGAGAACTTCCAGAAACTATATGCGCCTGGAGGAAGGATTCTGAAGAAGGGGGATATTTTCAAAAATCCAGACCTTGCGAGAACTTACAGATTGATCGCAGAAAAAGGCAGGGATGCTTTTTATAAAGGCGAGATAGCCAGAAGAATAGTTGCATATTCCAGGAGAGTGGGTGGATTTTTCCAGTATGAGGATTTTGCCACCTATCATGCGGAATGGGTAAAACCTCTAAGCGTTAATTATAAGGGGTATGATGTATGGGAGCTTCCCCCAAATGGACAGGGAATAGCGGTTCTTCAGATGCTAAACATGTTAAAACATTTCGATCTCAAGGCAATGGGACATAACTCTGCCCAATACCTGCATACTCTTATTGAGATAAAAAAGATAGTCTATGAGGACAGGGCACGGTATTACGCAGATCCAAGATTTGCAAAGATACCAATAGAAAAGCTTCTTTCCGAAGAATATGCCCTGAAAAGACTAAAGCTGTTCAACCCCGACAGGGCTCTGAGAAGAGTTCCTGCCAGCGACCTTCCCATAGAACATGGGGATACCGCATATCTGACGGTGGTGGATAAGGATTTTAATGCCGTATCCCTCATCCAGAGCAATTATGCCGGTTTTGGTTCAGGAATGGTTCCGGACGGACTTGGATTCACTCTCCAGGATAGAGGTGCACTTTTCAGTCTGGAAGAAGGGCATCCCAACGTAATCGCTCCAGGAAAAAGGCCCTTTCATACCATTATTCCTGGTTTCGTGACCAGGGAAGGAGAACCCGTCTTTAGCTTTGGGGTTATGGGTGGTGCGATGCAACCCCAGGGACACATTCAGGTGTTGCTGAACATCATCGAATTTGGTATGGACCTTCAGGAAGCAGGAGACGCTCCGAGGTTCAGACATGCAGGATCCTCCCAACCCAATGGCGGTGTAATGGAAGATGGTGGGATAGTTTATCTTGAAAGCGGTATTCCGTACGAGACTATCAGAGCACTCCTTGCAAAGGGCCACAAAATAGCCTTCCAGAGGGGAGGATTTGGTGGATATCAGGGAATATGGATAGACACAAAAAGGCATATTCTCATAGGCGCAAGTGAGTCCCGAAAGGACGGTTGTGCCATAGGGTACTGATAGGAGGTAAATGATGAAAAAGAGAATTCTGAAACCCTTAACTTTAATACTCATTCTCTTTCTGGCGCTTCCTGTCTTTGGTGCCAGGAAAATGGAGCTTACGGATATTTTTAAATACCGTTCAATAAATTCCATTAAACCCTCTCCGGACGGTAAAGCACTGTTATATTTATTAAGAGAATCCAGTCTGGAAAAGAATTCCAGAACCACCACACTATGGGTATGGAAGGAAAACAAGCCTTTACTCCTGATATCCAGTTTAAAGGGGATTTCTGCCCCTGGTTGGTCTCCCGACGGAAATATGATCACTTTTCTGGCAAAGGATAAAGGGAAAAGCCAGGTTTATTACCTTCCTCCAATGGGAGAAGCCAGAAAATTGTTCTCCTTTTGGGAAACGGTGGTCTCCTATAAATGGCTTCCAGACAGCAGTGGTATTGTTTTTGTAGCGAGAAAGCCGGATAAAGAAAGGGAAAGGATGATAAAAAAGGGTTTCGATGCCAGAATTGTGGAACAGGCAGAACCCCGTTTCCTCTGGCTCTGGGATAAGAAGAACGGAAGGATAACCCGGTTGCAAACTTCGGGGCTTTCTGTAAGGGAATTCGAAATTTCCCCGGACGGGAAAAGAATTGCCCTTATACTTACAAGAACACCCCTTATTAACGATATGGCGAATTCGGAAGTGTATGTTCTTGATCAGGGCACTTCTGTGCTCAGGAAACTGACAGAGAATAACATTATAGAAGAAGGCCTTCGCTGGAGCAGCGATGGTAAATACATTTACTTTCTTTCCCAGGCCAGTGAGGACCTGAGACCCTATTATCAGACTTCGATATTCAAACTTAACCTGGAGACCGGAAAAATAAAGGACATGCTTCCGGGTTTCAAGCATGAGGTACATGAGTATTTCGTTGGACGCAATGGAAAAATTTACCTTACAGTAAATGAGGGAGTGAAAGTAAATCTTTATGTGATAAATGAAAACGGTGAGGGATTAAAAAAGCTCACAGATTTTGAGGGTTGGATAAGGGACATAAGTGATGACACAGAGCACGGAAGGATTTACTGTATATATTCTGAGCCTTCCCTTCCCTTCGAACTTCATGAGTACAATATCAGTACCGGAGAGCTTAGAAGATTAAGTTTTGAGAATAGCTGGGCAGAGGAAATAGAGCGAGGAAAATGTAAGACCTTTCACTGGAGGAGCAGGGATGGAAGAATGGTGGAGGGGATTGTTTTTTATCCTGCGGATTTTGATCCCTCCAGGAAGTATCCTCTGCTGGTACAGCTCCATGGTGGTCCGGAGTCCTCTTACAGAAAGTATTTCTCAACATCCTGGGTAACCTATACCTATTTCTGGACAGGAAAGGGATATGTGGTTTTTCAGCCAAACTACAGAGGTTCTACAGGCTACGGTGATGATGTTATGAGGGCCATAATCGGACATTATTTCGAGAAGGATATAGATGACATAATTACGGGGATTAGGGCACTGGAAAAGAAAGGATGGGTTGGGAAGAAGGCTGTAATGGGATGGAGTGCTGGAGGGCATCTTACAAACTGGCTGATAACCCATTTTAAAATCTTTTCAGCTGCATCTTCCGGTGCTGGCATGGCCAACTGGTTTTCCTTTTATGCGCAGACAGATATGAGGTTTATAAGGGAGATATGGCACAGAGGACCGCCCTACAGTAGAACTTCCTATTACATCAAAAAATCCCCTGTTTTTTACGTAAAAAATGCGGTTACCCCCACAATAATTTTCTGCGGGGAGGAGGATAAAAGAGTGCCACTTCCTCAGTCCAGAGAAATGTATTTCGGTTTGAGATGGAGGGGGGTACCCACTGAGCTAATAGTGTTTCCTGGAGAACCCCATGGCCTGCGAAGGCCTGCTCATCAGCTATACAAAATGCAGAAGGAATTTGAGTGGATGGAGCGCTATATAAGATAAAAATATCTGACTGCAGGACAGGAACTGTGTTTATAAGATTATTTTTTAATCTTGTATTATCTGGTGTTCGTTCTAATGGGATTGTCCGTCGGAGCAAATATATTTAGGTAAACCTGAAGAATCGAAGGACACAAAGGCCTTTGGCAGTTGCACCTTGGCCTTTGTTTCTATTTCATTGTTGTTTTCGTTTTCCTCCACAACATTTTTATAATAATCGATAATTGCCTTCATTCTCTTTTTGCCAGTTGTCCACCACTTTACTTTTCGTGAAAATAATTTGACTTCTCCCTTACGGAGGGGTGGAACATTAAAATATTTCACACCGTTGGACTTAATATAAACCCTTAAAGTTGAAGCCGGGGCTTCTCCAGGTCCCAGATTTATCACCTTTATATATACTGTTTTTTCATTTCCAACCTTGGCTTTTACGTTTGCAGGAAGACATACAATTAAATCTGCCCTTGGATATACATAAAAGGATGCCGTACCTGTATTATTGCTTCTGTTTTCTTCAGAAGATATTTTTTTATCCGGGTCTATTTCAACCTTTACCCTGTATCCCCCTGTAATGGAAGGAATAAATGAATACTCCAGGAAAACTGTTTGGCTATTGTTTCCTTTTATAGCAGGGATTGTCAGGTTTTTTCTTATAGGAGTAAAGCCCTGTGGACCGGCTATGAAAAGGCGCAGAATTCCTGATCCACCGAAATCTATTCCGGAGTTTTTAAGGGATGTTTTAATTGTCACCATGGTTCCGGTGTAAATCTTGTTTCCCTCTGATTCTACTTTGACACCGGAAACGTAAAGATCGGTACTGGGAAATTTCGGCTTCAGCTGTACGTTTATGCTGGAATTGATGGTAATTTTATTTATAGAAAAATAAGGACTTTCTCCCCATACATTGGCCCCCCAGTTAGTCCAGCGAACCCTGATCTTTATTCTGCCTTGAAGGAGATTCTCTTTCTGTCCTGTATGGGGGTTGATGCAGGTTTCTGGGATTGTCCAGTCAATTCCCTGTGTCCCATGGGTTGCAGGGAAGGTCTGTCCGGGAAATATCCTGCA
>JAMOUL010000389.1 GCA_027062035.1 Candidatus Aminicenantota bacterium
TCCATAGCCTTCAGTTCCTTTAGATGCCTTTGTAGCACCCTGTCCACATTTTTATAGGCAATTTCCGGAAAGCTGTGGGCTCCACCAGGGGGTTCCGGGATTAGCTCGTCTGCTATTCCAAATTTATAAAGGTCTTCAGCTGTAAGTTTAAGATTTTCTGCAGCTTCTTCCACTGCTTCCTGGTTCCTCCATAGTATAGCTGCGCATCCTTCAGGGGATATGACGGAATAGATGGAAAACTGGAGCATAAGTATCCTGTCAGTAACTCCTATTCCCAGGGCTCCGCCACTTCCCCCTTCTCCGATGACAACGGAGACCGTGGGAACCTTTAATCCTGCCATCTCTCTGAGGTTGTACGCGATGGCCTCAGCCTGTCCCCTTTCCTCAGACCCAATACCGGGGTAGGCTCCAGGGGTGTCTATAAAGGTTATAATTGGCCTGTTAAACTTTTCAGCCAGTTTCATTATTCTCAACGCCTTTCTGTAGCCTTCAGGGTTTGCCTGTCCGAAATTTCTACGAATCCTTTCCTGGGTTGTTCTTCCCTTCTGGTGACCTATAATAGCCACGGATTCCCCGTGGTAGAAACCAAATCCTGCAACAATAGCCGGGTCGTCTGCAAACCTTCTGTCTCCGTGGAGTTCCACAAAATCATCAAAGAGAGAGTAAATGTAGTCGAGGGTGTATGGTCTCTGGGGGTGACGGGCCAGGAGGGTCTTTTGCCAGCGACTGAGGGAGGAAACCAGTTTTTCCCATTCCTTTTTGAGTTCCTCCATAAGTCTCTTTTCTTCCTTCCTCGCTTCCTCGTCGTTTCTTCTCTGTAGTTTTTTAATTTCTTCCCTTATGTGAACTATAGGTTCTTCAAAGGGAAGGTCATTCCGTTTTGCCATTTATTTCCCCCTTAATTCGGAGATTATAATCTCAGCTGCCTTTTTGCCGGAGAGGAGCATCCCTCCAAATATTGGTCCCATCCTTGCTCCTCCAAAGGTAGCATTGGCTGCCATTCCTGAAACCAGAAGTCCCGGGAATACCTCCCTGGTGTTGGCTGCCACGAAGCTTTCGCCCTTTTCCGCCCACATGGAGCGTTCTCCTTCCATTCTGCCGGATGGGGTTTTAAGCCTTACCTTGCTTTTTTCCTGAAGGACTTTAACAACTTCAGCATCATGTCCTGTGGCGTCTATCATGTATTTTGAATATACTGTAAGGG
>JAMOUL010000390.1 GCA_027062035.1 Candidatus Aminicenantota bacterium
TGCCATATTTAAATTATATACTTTCCCCAAGATACGCATCGCAAATTCTCCCACGATTTCTGCATGGCATATGAAAACAACTGGATATGAATCGGCACCTTTTCCTGCCAAGAAGTATTTACGGGTTTTGCCCGGAAGAGTTTTCCATAGTTTTATAATTTGAATGTATGGGTTTTGCCATAATGCTACTTGCAGCACTATCCGCAGCGTGGATAGTAATACCCGTGGGCATATTTCTGGTTCCTCCCGTGATGGGTTTCGTCCTTTCTCTGGAGCTGGGAGGGTGGAAGGCTTTCTGGATACAGGTGGGCATTTTCATTCTATCCTTTACGGCTTTTCCTGTCCTGTTCTGGATATGGTATCTGGTGCTTTATGTCATGGGCATTTTTGCTCTCATTATATTCATCGCAAGCTTTTTCGTATCATCTCCATCCCGAATGCAATGAATTTCGTTAAAATTAGAAGATATGGGAGGCGGGGAAAGGAAAAAATCGGTTAGGAAGGGAGGTGATATTAATTCAACGCTCAAAACCCTAATAATGATACTTGAAGAAGCCTTAATCTATAACCATCCTGAGGAAAATGTTGATATAGAACTTCCCGTCTATCTGGGGTGGCTTTCAAGGAGAATTGCAGAAGGCCAGAAACCTGATAGGGAACTTTTCAGAAAATTCGAAGCACTTTACAGGGAATTCATAGAGAAGATTTACAGGAAAAACAGAATTATCAAAGAATCTCCTGATTATACTTTCAAAAGATATGGCCGGAACAGATTCCCACCTGAACACTGGTGGTATGTGGATTGATTTTGTTTTTAGAGTGAGGTATGGAAATGGGAAAAGACTTTGAAGAATATGAATTTGAGATAGAATATCCAATGGATATTGTAAGAAGGGAAGCCGAAAGTCTTATTAAATGGAATGAAATATGGGTTGAGGAATTTATCTACTGGCTTTCCGAACTTTCCGATGCCCTTATGGCAGGAAAGAAGCCGGATCCGAAAGAGTGGGAATACCTCATGGGATTGCTTAAGGAGGTGTTTGAGAGGGTAAGGAAGGACAAAAAATTAAAAGCAAGGTTTAAGAAGTATATCAAAATTTACACAGAAGGCGAAAACTATCCCGAAAGCCACTGGTGGTGGCACGCCCTGGATTGAGATTTTCATTCCCGTTCCCCTGAACTTTTTTCGGACAATTTCGTCCA
>JAMOUL010000391.1 GCA_027062035.1 Candidatus Aminicenantota bacterium
CACACGGTCCTGGAACTTGGATGTGGTTATGGAAGAGTTCTACAAAGACTGGTTAAAAAGGCGAAATTTGTTTTTGGCATCGATACTTCATACGAAAGTCTCATACTCGGAAGAAAAATATTGGGGGAAAGATCCTGTTACCTGATACGGATGAATGCTGCAAGACTGGCATTCAAGTCCCAGGTATTCGATGCTGTAATTTGCATCCAGAATGGAATTTCCGCATTTAAGGTGAACCAGAAAATTCTCATTAATGAAGCAATCAGAGTTGCTCGTGCTGGTGGCACTGTCCTCTTCTCGAGCTATTCAGACAGGTTCTGGGAAGAAAGGCTCAGATGGTTCCGCATCCAATCAGAACTCGGGCTTATAGGCGAAATCGACGAAGGGGCCACAGGAAATGGGGTTATAGTGTGTAAGGACGGATTTAAAGCCACAACAATAGGGCCGGATGAATTTATTTCTCTGACATCGGATCTTAATGCCCGGACCGTTATCACAGAAGTGGATGGCTCCAGCATTTTCTGTGAAATCAGACCTGAATAAATTAGATTTCATGACCGGAATATATGAAGGAATACAAAAGGGAACGTCCTTTTAATAAAAGAAACTACACTTCCCTGAGCCTTATTTAAGGTTAATACTCCGGGATTGAATAAAGAAAGTCCTCTGGCCCCCAGTCCCTTGGTGGAAGGCCATAGCTTCTCCTGAGGGCAAGAAGCTTTGAGACCTCTTCTCTTTCAAAAAGTTTAACCCTTCCAATGAGCAGGGCACGCCAGAACACTTCGGCAGTATGCTCCAGGGTTTCCATCATGGCAAGAGCAAGGTCAATGCTACCAGCTGTGGTTACTGCTCCATGATTTTCGAGAAGAAGGCAGTCGCGGTGGGAAGCAACTTCTGCAGCATGTCTTGCAAGTTCCTCCGTGGAGGGGAGTTCAAAGGGTACTATGGGTACGGGCCCAAGGATGGTTATTGCCTCTGCAAGAATCGGATACTCCAGGGAAATTCCTGCAACTGAAAGGGAGATAGCAAAGGAAGGATGGGCATGTACAATTGCTTCCACATCCTCCCTTGCCCTGTATATTTCAAGATGTAATCTGTATTCAGAGGAAGGTTTTCCCCTGAGAACTTTACCGTTGAGGCCTACTTCTGCCACATCTTCTGGGCGAACCCTATCTTTCCTGAGTCCCCCTGGAGTAATAAATATTCTGTCATCCTTTCTTACAGATACGTTTCCTTCGGATAGGGTGATAAGTCCCCTTCTGTATAGCTGGACAATTGCCTCAGCGATGATTCCTTCTATCATCAATCAAGCCCGTGTTTTTTTCTTACTTCAGCTACAACCTTTGGAATATCCATAAGGCTCTCAGCTATGTAAGCACCTGCTTTTTTGAGCTTCTCCACCTTGGAAGCATAACTTCCCCTTCCTCCCTCCACTATAGCACCGGCGTGGGAGAAGCGGGTCCCTTCCTTGGCTGCTTTACCTCCGATGAAGGCAACAAGAGGCTTTGTAAGCTCGCCCTTTTCTATCATTTCTGCAACCCGTTCCTCCTGCGTTGTGCCGATCTCGCCAAACATCACAACCATTTTCGTTTCCGGATCTGCCTCAAAGAGTTTCATTATCTCCGGATGGGGGAGACCAACAACAGCATCTCCCCCCACATGAACTATGGTGGAGAGGCCGAAACCCGCCCTGGATATGTAGTAGGAAATGGCAGAGGTTATTCCACCGGAGCGGGAACTTACCCCAATATCTCCCACATTAAACCATTGCCTCGCAGTCTCCGGCCTTCCTCCGATCATCCCGAGAACTGCCTTTCCCGGAGACAGAACTCCCAGGGTGTTGGGACCCACGAAATTTGCACCCTTCCTTTCGGCATGGGCTGCTATTTCCAGAACATCATGGATGGGCACCCTGTCAGGAACAAGAAGGAGAAGTTTGACCCCCGCATCTATAGCCTCAAGTGCGGCTGCCTTCACAAGGGGAGCAGGGACAAATATAGCGGAGGCATCAATCTGTCCTGCTGTCTCTATAGCTTCGTAAACGGAATCGAACACAGGAACCCCTTCAACTTCCTGGCCTCCCTTTCCAGGGGTAACCCCTGCAACCACATTTGTACCATAACCCTTCATAAGTTTTGTTCTTGCCCTTCCTTCCCTTCCTGTTATCCCCTGAACAAGAACCCTTGTCTGTTTATCTATAAGTATTGCCATTATTCTCCCTCCTTTATGAGTTTTTCCCTGTATTCCTTAAGTCCGGCTATGGGTAAATCTATATGGATTGCCTTTTCTCCTTCAAGGAAACATGCCAGCTCGCATGCCAGGCATTCTGTACATTTGCCCTTAGCTGCATCCTCCTCAGAGATGGCAAGTACCGGTTTTTCGTTCTCGAATTTCAAAACGCCATAGGTACAGGCTTCCACACAGGGCTTAGCACCACACCTGGCGCAGGCACTATGATCTATATAAACAGTCCCTGTAAGGGTCTTGAAGGAATATGCTCCCTGTGGAGGCGTGAATTCCTTTATCGGCTTTACCCTGTGAACCTTTCTACCGCCTTCCTCAATGAGTTTTGCGAGACGTTCTGCACAAAACTCAGGAGAATCATCCCTTCCATAGCCTTCTATCTTTCCAGGTATGAACCTGGAAAAGGTTTCCAGTATTTCAATGGCCTTTTCCTCGTAATTGCCGCCAAGACGAAGAACTGCCGGTATCTCGATCTGTTCCTCCATAAAGGCCTTTACCAGCCCCCTTGCAGAGTTAAACTGTTCCTGGGAAGCCACCCCTGAACCGGAGGCAAAGTACCCTATTATACCTGGCTGGGAAAGGATGATTCTGGCAGCTCTGTAAACCTTGGATGCAGGCGGATTTCCGCTGGTATCCGTAAAATTGGCGATCTTAAACCCCCTGTTTAATACCGCATCCATGGACATCATGGAGCCTCCACCTCCTGCTCCATGAAACCCAATATATTTTTCCTCTGGATCCGGACGCTCGGTCATCTGGAAGAAATAGAAGGTACCGCGATAATCATTTTCTTCAACCTTGTAGGCAATCTTTTCCAGTTCTGTAGGGGGACGGTCAAATTCCCTTGCAATCTCTATCCCCAGCTCTGGATGACGATAAACTGCATAATCATCAATAGCTATGTGACAATCAACGGCCATCACATCTCCATCCTCTGTAATTACCAGAGGATTAATTTCTGCGGAACGGGCATCATACTCCCTGAATGCCTTATACAATCTGGAAAGGGTGGAGGAAAGTTTTACCAGGGTTTTTCCCTTAAATCCAAGCTTTGAAAGAAGACCTCTGGCCCTGTATTCAGGAAATCCTTCCAGTACATCTATATGATGGGTAATTATTGCCTCAGGATGTTCCCTGGCTATTTCTTCTATTCCTGTACCTCCTATGGAAGAAAATACCATGAGGGGTTTCTTGTGGTAATCATCAATTATTACGCCGGCGAAAAGCTCCCTATCGATCTCCAGTTTTTTCTCCACAAGAAGCTTCTCCACCTGGAAATTCCTGACCTTCATTCCTATAAGCCGGGCAGCGATCTTTTCCGCCTCTTCAGGAGTATTTGCGAATTGAACGCCTCCCATCTCCGCCCTTCCCTTGGCCCATACCTGGATTTTGAGAACCACAGGGCAACCAAGTTTCTCTGCGGCTTCCCTGGCCTGCTGGGGAGTTTCAACCACAATCCCGTCAGGAATTTTGATTCCCGACTTCTTCAAAATTTCCTTGCTCTGATACTCATAAAGCCTAGCCATTTTTTCCCTCCGAATTTAGAAAAAATATATTATTTATAAATTGAAGCTCTTGTCAAACATTGAATCCCCTTCTTCTTACGTGCTCCATCAGCATTTCTATAACCTGCTCAAGTGGGACCCCGGTGGTGTCTATTAGAATTGCATCCTCGGCCGGACGAAGGGGAGAATCTTCCCGTGTGGAATCCTGAAGGTCCCTTTCCTCTATTTCCCTTTTTATTACTTCTAAGGGGCGGGGATCACCAAACTGTTCCTTCCTCCTCCTTGCCCTTTCCTCCGCAGACGCCGTAAGAAAGAATTTTATCTCAGCATCAGGGAAAACCACCGTCCCTATATCCCTGCCCTCCATTACTATTGGACCTAAAAGAGCCTGCTCTCTCTGTTTGGCAACAAGGGCTCTCCGCACACCTGGAATGGCAGAGAGGTCAGAGGAAAGCTTGGACATCTCCGGAGTATAAAGTTTATCTGTTATATCCTCTCCATTCAGCAATACCCTATCCCCCCTGAATTCTATTTGCAGGTTTTCAGCTATCTTCACCGGGTCTCCACCATGTTTGCTATAAAGGAAAGCAACTGCTCTGTACATTGCACCGGTATTCACGTAGGTTATATTTAAACGTTCTGCGAGTAGCTTGGCAGCTGTGGTTTTCCCTGCCCCGGCAGGACCGTCAATTGCTATTACCGGATATCTCCTCAAGAACTTCCTCCAGTGCCTTTATAAACTCCCTGTTTTCCTCCAGGGTACCCACGCTTACCCGGAAAGCTTCTGGTGCCCCAAATGCCCTCGTATGCCTGACAATAATTCCCTTCTGGAAAAGACGCCTTACAATATCCCTGGCATCATGATCAGGGATTACGAAAATGAAATTGGTCTGGGATTTGAGATACCTTACGCCCAGTCTTTCAAATTCAGAATAGAGATATTTCTTTCCTTCACGATTCCTGTCAAAGCTCATCTTTACGAAGTCCACATCATCAAGGGCAGCAAGTGCTGCCTTCTGGGCCAGATAGGTAACAGGAAACGGAGGGACTACCTTCCATACTGCTTCCTTTACCCTGGGGTCTGCAAAGAGGGCATAGCCAATCCTCATCCCGGCAAGCCCATATGCCTTGGAGAAGGTCCTCAGTACAACCAGATTTGAATATCTCTGGAGGTAATCCTCACCGCAGGGATGTTCTTCATCATCCACATATTCCCTGTAGGCCTCATCATATACCACAAGCACATGGTCAGGGACCCTGGCCATAAAAGCTTCGAATTCCCTTCTTCTTATGAGGGTCCCGGTGGGATTGTTGGGATTGGCAATGAATATTATCTTTGTGCGTTCAGTTACCCTGTCTGCTATGGCATCAAGGTCATATGAATAGTCCTTTACCGGAACCTCAATCAAATTCCCGCGGGTCTCCTGCATGGCAATTTTGTAAATGAGAAATGTCTTATCGGCTGTAATCCCCTCTTCTCCATCCTCTACAAGCGCAAAGGTAAGCCACTTGGTTATTATGGCTGAGCCCGGACCTACCAGAATGTTATCCTCCGGTATGCGGTAAATTTCCGACAGTTTTCTGGTAAGGTAATATGAGCCTGTATCCGGATAAATATGAACCGAGTTGAGAGCCTGCCTCATCACTTCAATGGCTCGAGGCGAAGGCCCAAAAGGATTCTCATTGGACGCCAGTTTCACTATCCTGTCAAGCCCCAGCTCCCTCTTTGCCTCTTCCAGTGGCTTTCCAGGTACATAAACTTCATACTTATTAAGCCTTTCAGGTATTTTTATCATAGATCTCCTCCTTATAATCTTCTACAAAGGGTATTGTCAAAACTGCAAGAAAAAGCAATTTCACCTCAGAATCCCCAAAATTATACTCGAAGAGTCCAGCCACAAAAAAACCCAGGATCACAGCAATAGCTCCCATGGCTTCAGGAGTTAAAGCTCCTCCATCCTTTAATTTAAGAAGCTCAAGAACGGCCTTAACCAAAAATCCCAGAAACAGAAGGAGCGCAAATATCCCCCTTTCAACCCCTATTTGCACAATATTATTGTGAAGATGAGGAATTTCTGTAGGTTGAAGGTTTTCCTTATTATATTCAGGATAAATCCGGGAGACCATATTCTGTCCCACACCGAAGAGAGGTCTCTCCCTGAAAATCCTCAAACCTATTCTCCACATGTTCAGCCTTTCAACATTGGTAACATTTTTCAGGGAAAAAATTGAAAGAGCTCGCTCCTTTACCCGGGAAGGTGCAATTAAAAGGGACACAAATATTACGGGAACGAGTAAAAGGGGAGCCCATTTTTTCTTCCAGTAGAGAAGAAGCGCCACACCTGCAACCGTACCCACCCATGCACTTCTTGTAAGGGTTAGAATTAGCGCCGTAAGAATAATACCGAGTGCTATAAGATTGATGGGGGAAAACCTCTCAAACAATAAAAGCGCAAGGATAAAAAGGAAAGAAATCATCATAACCCCACCCTCTGTCATATAATGGCCAACGAACCCTGTGAGCCTCTGCTGCCTGACGATAAGTATTCTTAAAATTCCCAGAAATGCTGCAAGGGACGCCCCCAGAATAATCCCGTTTTTGAGCCACTTTCGTTCGCCCAGCATGGCTACCGGCGGTATTAAAAACACAAAAAGTTCCTTTGTATCCGGAAGACTCACAAGGGGGTTAATGGAAAGAGCCGCAGAAACAAGTGAAATAAACGAATAGGCCAGAAGCCAGGGGAAAAACTCAGGATACTGTATTTTTATTCCCTTAAGGATCCTGAAGATAAGGATGAAAATCCCGACTGCGAGCACAAGATCCGCTAAAGTAATGGAAAAAACAGGAGAAGCTGTTAATAAAAAGCTAAAAAATGCTCTCATTCAAATTAAAATGCTCCCCAGAATTAGAAGGAGAGCTACCGGGACCAGATATTTTATTAAAAATATCCATATATCTTCTCCAGGAAACTTCCCTTGTCTGTAACCCCTTATCTCCTTAGCAGCCTTTCTGGCTCCCCACACGTATCCAACGAATATGGAAAGGAGCAATCCTCCTATGGGTAAAGAAAGGTTTGCCCAGATAAAGTCCATGAAAGAAAGGAAATCCTTACCCAGAACAAAATTTGTAAAGGGCTTCACCGAGGTTGCAAGAGCGGATGGTATACCAATAACAAAGGCAGCGGCGCCCACCAGAAATGCAGCCTTTGGCCTCCTGACCTTTCTCTCGTCCACCAGATATGAAGTGGCAACCTCTACAAGACTGATGGTTGATGTTAGAGCAGCTATTGCCAGAAGGATAAAGAAAAGTGTTCCGAAAATCCTCCCAAGGGGAAGTTTTGAGAATATAAAGGGAAGGGTCTTGAAGATCAGGGAGGGTCCCTCAGAAGGGGAAAGATTAAAGGTAAATACAGCCGGAAAAATAACTATACCTGCAAGAAAAGCTACCAGGGTGTCGAAGGTAACCACCTCTATCCCAGCAGCAAAAAGGTTCTCTTCCTTTGAAAGATAGCTTCCATAGGTAATCATGGCCCCCATACCCAGGCTTAGAGAGAAAAATGCCTGTCCTATCGCCTGAAGGATTATATTGAAGTTAAGTTTGGAAAAATCCGGACTGAGGTAAAACTTTAAACCTCTGGATGCTCCGGGAAGGGTCAAAGAATAAATGGAAAGGAAAACCAGAATAACAAAAAGCAGGGGCATAAGGATTCCCGTCCACCTTTCTATTCCTGAGGATATTCCCTTTGAAACAACATAACTGGTTATAAGGATGAACACAAAAAGCAGGAGGACCGTCAAGAATGGGGACGAGGTAAAGGATGAAAAAATTCTGTCCACCTGAGCCTGAGTTATTCCCTCTCCAAACTTCCCTGCTGCTGACGTAAACATATAATAAAGGGTCCAACCGGCTATTACTGAATAGTATGAAAGAATCCCCACTCCTGTTATTACTCCCAGGAACCCCACACCCCTCCAGATACTTCCGGGTTTTATGGCGTTAAAGGCACCAACTGGATTTCTCTGGGTATATCTTCCCAGGGATAATTCTGCATACATTACGGAAAGCCCCAGGAGAACAACCGCTACAAGGTAAACCAGAAGGAAGAGGGCCCCTCCGTTTTTCCCTGTAACGTAGGGAAATCTCCATATATTGCCAAGACCCACTGCTGATCCGGCAGCTGCCAGCACAAAGCCGAAGGATGATTTCCATTTACCTCTGCCTGCCATGGGGAAATTATAATTTATCAGCCCTCAGGACTGTCAACTTTATCTTCTCCCTTCTTTCGTCCAGCAAGATAACTGACAAAAATTCCAATGGAGTAAAGTATTATAAAGGGTCCTGCCACAATGGTCTGGGTAATAGCATCAGGGGTTGGGGTTATAACTCCTGCAACCACAAAGGAAATTAAAACAGCATATTTGAAGTTTTTTATCATGAATTTTGGACTGAGAATTCCAAGCTTTGAAAGGATAAAAATCACAACAGGCAACTCAAAAACTATACCTATCCCCAGAAGTATTTCTATCGCAAGATTAAAATAGGAATCAACGGTTATTATGGGTTGAAAATCTCTACCAAGATAAAGGAAAAATCTGCATGTCCATGGAAAGACAATAAAATAACCAAAGGCACCGCCCAGAAGAAAGAAAAAACTTGTGGAAAAAACAAAGGGAATCACATATTTTTTCTCATGAGGATAAAGGGCGGGAGATATAAACTTCCACGCCTGGTAGGCAACAAATGGGGAAGCAAAAAATATGGCTGCAAGAAAAGAAACCTTAAGATAAAGCATAAAAGGGGTTGTAAGGGAGGTGAAGGCGAGCTTTTCCCCTTCAGGGAGATATTTAACTATGGGCCTCGCAATAATATTGAACAGGTCCTTTGCTATAAACCAATTGGCGAAAAATATTACAACGATAGAAATAAGGGAATAAAAAATCCTTTTTCTTAACTCTTCAAGATGCTCGAGAAAGCTTAAATCGTCATTCCGTCTTCTTTTCTTCTCCATTCACCACTTCGCCTTCAACTGCTTTTTCTTCGGCACTATCTTCCGGGACCGTCTTTTCTTCCTCTACTGCTTTTTCAAGTTGTTCCTTAAATTCCTCGGAACTTTTTCTGAATTCCGCTATGGCTCTGCCTATGGACCTGCCCACTTCAGGCAATTTCTTGGGTCCAAATACAAGAAGAGCTATAAGAAAAATTAAAAGTAATTCCTGCCATCCGAGTCCAAACATTTTCACGCTCCTGGGTTGGGTTCCTGAATTATCTTACAGGAACCGGTGATTTTTCCGTTTGTGGCTTCCACTGTAATTTCCCTCTGGTCTCCAGGGTTTTGTCCTACCGTAAGCGTATCAGTCACCTGACCATTGGCATTGGTCACCTTAAGGCTGCCGCCGGACGCAAGGGAACCACAATCTGTGGTGATCGTAAGAGGAACACCTGAGACAGGGAAGCCATTTTCATTGAATACTGTGATGGTGAGTTTAACCTTTCCTCCCTGCCAGGGAAGATTAGCCGGTGAAGCGGTAATTACTATACTGGCAGGTTCATAATCAGAAGAAATGGTAACATTTATTGTTACTTCGCTACCACCTCTGGCCATAGCCTGTATTACTGCTGTCCCCGGGGTAGTACCTGCATAAAAAACTGCTTCAGCTTTACCATCCTTTATAGTGGTACTCTGAGGTTCAACTCGTCCAAGGGTGGAACCAAAGAAGATCTCCACTCCATCTCTTAAGGGGGTACCGTTTTTTTCCGTTCCGAAAACAGTTATATTGGAAATTCCTTCTGGGGGAACCACAGCAGGGTCTGCCTTTATTATGAGGGTGGAACCCTCTGGCGCTGGTAGTGGGGATTTTTCGCATCCGAAGAAGAGAAAGATTATTATTAAAATTAACGCCAGAATCAGGAAAATATACTTCCTCATACTGTATTTATAGCACAATCCCCTTGCTTTTTAAAGAAAATAAATTAAAATATTCCTATGAAAGAGATAAGAAAATACGGAGATGAGGTGCTCAGAAAAAGAGCACAGGAGATAAAGGATATAAATGAGGAAATAGTAGAGCTATCCCAGGAAATGGTGGAAACAATGTACGAAGCTCCGGGAATAGGTCTGGCCGCTCCTCAGGTAGGAGAATCCATCCGACTTGTCACCGTAGATCTTTCTGTTGGAGAGGACCCGAGGGAACTGATTATACTTATAAACCCGGAAATAAAGGAAAAGGAAGGGGAAGACATAGATGAAGAAGGATGCCTCAGCATCCCCGGGGTGGTGGAAAGGGTAAAGAGGCCCTATCGGGTCCTGGTAAAAGGGATAGACCTCAATGGAAAGGAAAGGGAAATCGAAGCCGAAGGCTTGCTTGCCAGGGTTTTTTGCCATGAAGTTGATCATCTCAATGGAATTCTTTTTGTGGACAGGCTTACACCCCTGAAAAAAAGACTTATTCTCAAAAAAATAAAAAAATCCATGAACTCCTGGTAAAACCCAAAAAAATCCCGTCTATCCCTTGACTTTTTCCCGTTTTGTTACTATTATGGGAATAAACGGGAAAAAATGGAAAAATTTGGGATTTTAAGAGGGCATTCACGTATTAAGACTGATAATAGCGGGAGGTTTAAACTCCCTTCTGCGTTCTCTAAAATTATAAAGGACTTTTACGGAAAGGAACTCTTCTTTACCTCAGTTGACGGAGAATGTGGCTTATTATTTCCCATGAAGGTCTGGGAAGAAAAGGAAAGAAGGCTTCTACAGGCTCCCACAATGGATCCTGCCATAAAAAAATACCTGACTTTGACCAGCTTCTATGGCAAGGTGGTAACTCTGGACAGCAAAGATAGAATCTTGATCCCCCAGATTCTCAGGGAGGCAGCAGCTCTGGATGGAGAGCTCGTTCTTCTGGGAAAACTGAATTACATTGAAGTATGGAATAGTGAAAAATTAAATGAAAAATTTAAATTAAATCCCTTCACCGATGAGGACTCGGCAGAACTTGCCAAATGGGGGATTTAATGGAACATGTTCCGGTAATGAAGGAGGAGGTGGCAAAATTTTTGAGGGGAAAGGGAATTTTTGTGGATGCTACCACCGGAACAGGGGGACATACTGAATATATCCTTGAAAAATTTCCCGACTTAAGGGCGATCTGTCTGGACCGGGACAAGCAATCCCTCCAGTACGCCATGAAAAGGCTTGAAAAATTTCGTCCAAGACTGGAATTCATCCATTCTGATTACAGAAAACTACCTGATCTGAACCTGCCATGGAAAAAAATTGACGCTATTCTCTTTGACATGGGTTTATCTTCCTTCCAGCTTTCGTCAACCCGGGGCTTTTCCTACCAGAAGGACGCTCCTCTGGATATGAGATTTAATCCGGATGAAGGAAAACCAGCCTCCGTATTTCTCAGGGAAATATCCTATTCAGAGCTGGTTATTATTTTTAAAAATTTTGCTGATCTAAAAAGGGCGGAGGAACTGGCGCGGGAAATAAAGGGCAGGAAAATAGAGAGCACCTCTGACCTGGTAAACGCGGTCAAAAAGGTTTATAAAACTACAAAAAGGGAGCTTCTTTCCAGGGTTTTCCAGGCCATAAGAATAGCTGTAAATCGGGAGCTGGAAGGGATCGACGACATGATATTCAGACTTCTCGAGCTTTTACCGGATGGGGCCAGACTTATCTTTATAACCTACCATTCCGGAGAGGACAGGATTATAAAGAACTCATTCAGAGAAGCGGAAAAGAGGGGAAAGATGAAAATCCTGACGAAAAAGGTAATAAAACCTTCCCGTCAGGAAATTATCAAAAACCCCAGGGCGAGATCGGCGAAAATGAGGGTGGGGGAAAAATGAGGACTGCGAGAAACAAAGGAAAAAGAAAATCCTTTAATACGTTCTTTTTCATCCTCATCATCTTTGAAGCACTGCTGCTCATATTTGTATATGTTTATAATCTGGCCAGGGCAAAGGAAAGGGAATATAACCTGCTGGATAAAAAAAGAAGTCTTCTGACAGAGGAAATCCGGATCCTGGAAATGAGAAAGGCAAAGCTAACCTCCCTTCAGGAACTTAACGATTTTTCAAGGGAAAGGGGGCTGGTAAAAATAAAGCCCCAGGAAGTCATTGTAATAGAAAAAAGCGGTGAAAAGCTGAAGGTGCTTAAAAATGAGAAGAACAAATAGAAAAAATGGAAAGGATATATGGCTGCTCATACTCTTCAGCGTCTGGGGAACCCTGCTTATTGTCAGGCTCATAGAACTCCAGGTTTTTCAACATAATTTCTTTTCAAAAAGGAAAATAACCCAGACGAGAACCATAGAAAAAATCATTCCCAGACGCGGGACGATCTTTGATAGAAACGGGCTGGTGCTTGCCATCAGCGTATCATCGCATTCGGCCTTTGTAAGAAAAGAGCTAACCAGAGAGGAACTAAAAAAGGTAAAAGAAGCGCTCCATCTCACAAACTACCAGGTTCAAAAGATGGTGAAAAGGTGGAGGGAGGGCAAAAAATTCACATGGTTAAAACGAAAATTATCTGAGGAAGAGTACAAAAAATTGAAATCCCTTGGAATAAAGAAAATAGAATTTTTAAAGGAACCCAAAAGAGTATATCCCCAGGGAACACTGGCTGCCCACGTGCTGGGCGGGGTAAATATCGACAACCGGGGGGCAGCAGGAATAGAATTCTCACTTCAGAAATATATAGGAGGAACCCCGGGGGAAAGGGAAATCTTACTTGACGCCCTGGGATATCCCATTGACATAAAAACCCTGAAACCGATGGTCCCAGGTAAGGACATAAAACTCACCCTGGACGCAAAAATTCAGCATGTGGTAGAAGAGGCTCTAAAAAGAAGGATTCGCGAAGCCAGGGCCAAAAGGGGTGCGGTAGTCGTACTCAACACTAAGGGAGAAATTCTGGCTATGTCTTCCTATCCCTTCTATGACCCCAACCATTACTCAGAAACCTATGCTAAAAACAGGGGTGCATTGAGAAATTTTGCCCTTTCTCTCATATATCCCCCTGGTTCCACCATGAAATTCATTGATATGGCTATTGCGTTCCAGCTGGGAAAATTAAGAATGAATGAGAAGATCTTCTGCGAGAACGGAAAAATAAGGGCAGGAAGAAAATACATAAGGGACCACGTTCCCTTTGGAATCCTTTCGGTACCTGAGATCCTAATCCATTCGAGCAACGTGGGAGCAATTAAAATAGTCAGAAGAATCCCGAGGAATATCTTTTATCAATATTTACTAAATTTTGGTTTTGGCAGGAAAACAGGGGTAGAACTCCCTGGCGAGACAGGTGGAATTCTCAGGAGGCCGGAAAGATGGAATTCTTATTCAAGGGATTATATTGCTATAGGGCAGGAAATAGCCACTTCTCCCCTTCAAATGGCAGCAGCTACCCTTGTGATAGCAAACTCAGGAGAATGGATTCAGCCACATATTACTTTCAAAAAACCCCTCCGCAAAAAGGTCCTTTCTGAGGAAGTGGTTATCAAAGTCAGAAAAATGATGAAAGATGTGGTGGAGATGGGCACAGGGATCAAAGCTAATCTGGGCTGGATCGGCTCTGGAGGAAAAACCGGCACAGCTGAAAAGATAGTTCATGGTAAAAAAATAGGTTACACACCTTCTTTTGTGGGCTTCATTCCCTATTCCCACCCTCAATACGTGGTAACAGTGGTAATAGATGAGCCGATGGGGAAATATTATGGTGCAGATGTTGCTGCTCCCCTCTTTAGAGAAATAGGGAAGTATTTACTTATGAATTCCAATATTTATCCAGCGGTGGTGCTACAATGAAGCTTAAAGAATTAATTCAGGGAATTCATTATTTAAAAATACAGGGGGAGGATAGAGAAATTTCTCATCTCTCCTATGATTCAAGAAACATAAAGGAAGGTTCCCTATTTTTCGCCATAAAGGGAAAGAAATTTGATGGAAATCAATTTGTGGACGAGGTTGTGGAAAAGGGAGCTGCGGGTGTGGTTTCTGCCCTTCCTCCCGCAAGGGAAGACATCGCATGGCTACAGGTGGTGGACGTCAGAGAGGCCATGGCCGGTATAGCTGCCAGCTTCTTCAATCATCCATCCAGGGATTTAAAGGTGGTAGGAGTGACAGGAACCAATGGAAAAACCACTGTTGTTCAACTTGTTGCCAGCATTACTGGGGGAGGCTTCATCTCCACGGTGGAAAACTTCTACGGGAAGAAGGAACGGTCAAGGCTTACCACACCCGAAAGCATAGATATTCAGTGGATGCTCAGTCAGGCAAAGAAAGCAGGTCTTCAGCACGTTTCCATTGAAGCATCGTCCCACGGGCTTTATTTCCACAGGCTTGACAACGTGGATTTCGACGTTGCGGTATTTACCAACCTCTCGGGAGATCATCTCGACTTTCATTTGACAATGGATAGGTATTTTCAGGCCAAAGCAAAGCTGTTCCAGATGGTAGAGGGACCTGAAAAGTGGGCAATAATAAACAATGACGACCCGTACGGGAAAAAACTTCTGGAAATGGTAACCTGCGGAACCCTGACCTACGGAATGGACAGGGAAAGTTCAATCTATCCGGAGAAATTTCTTATAACCATTGATGGAATTGAAGCGGATATTTATAGCCCGCTGGGAACATTTAAAATAACTTCTCCCCTGACAGGCAGGTTTAACCTCTACAACATAATGGCAGCCATCGGCGCTGCCATTGTGCTGGGAATTGACAGAGAAAGGATAGTGGAAGGAATAAAGAAGTTCAAAGGAGTCAAAGGAAGAATAGAAAGACTCAAACACCGGGACATCGTGGTAATAATAGACTATGCCCACAGCGATGACTCGCTGAAAAAACTCCTGGAATCGGTAAGGGAACTTATTAAAGGAAGAATAATAGTCGTCTTTGGAGCCGGTGGAGATAGGGATAAAAGCAAAAGGCCAAGAATGGGAAAGGTTGCCGGAAAACTCGCAGATCTTGTAATAATTACAAGCGACAATCCCAGAAGCGAAGATCCCCTGAAAATAATAGCGGAAATAGAAGCCGGTGTAAGGGAGGAAACTTCCCTTTACATGAAAATACCGGACAGAAAAAAGGCTATAGAAAAGGCTGTGAGTCTGGCAAAGCCAGGAGATGCAGTGGTTATTGCAGGGAAGGGACATGAGGACTACCAGATTCTGGGTGACAGGGTCATACATTTCTCCGACCACGAAGTTGTGGAAGAGATCTTCCGGAGGAGAAAATGAGGCTGAGAGAAGATGAGCTCATAAGAGCAATATCCCCTGTGGAGATTATAAACCCCGGAGGTCGTGTGTTCTCCTATTTTTCCTTTGACTCCAGAGATATGAAAAAAGATGGATTGTTTTTTGCGCTAAAGGGGCAGAGGGATGGTCATGATTTTGTGAAGGACGCCATAAAGAAGGGTGCCCTGGCTGCGGTGGTGGAAAGGCCAATGGAATTCATCCCGGCCTTTGTGGTGAAAGATACGCTGAAGGCACTGGGTGATGCAGCATCCTTCAGCCTCACCTTAAATAAAACCCTCAGATTGGGAATAACAGGAAGCGCAGGGAAGACAACCACAAAGGAATTTGTATTCTCCTTCCTCTCAAAGGAGTTCCGCACAGAAAGAACCCCGGGCAACTGGAATAATTTAATAGGGGTACCAGTCTTCATTCTCAACAGAGACGAACACACCGAAGCCCTCGTGATTGAAATGGGGATAAGCATCCCGGGAGAGATGGATAAACTTGTGGATATTGCAAAGCCCCGGACGGTTCTCTTCACCAGAATATACGCAACGCATACCCAGTTCCTCGGGTCCCTGGAAGGGGTAAGGGAAGAAAAGGGCAAAATTCTAAAACACGCAGAAAGGGCTGCATTCAACCTTGACGATAACGCACAGGAACCCCTATGGGAAAGATTTGCTGGGGAAAAAAGGTTCTTTTCTTCCTCCAGGGAAGCGGATGTGAAGCTTCTCGGCTGGAAGAGGATATCCAACGGAAAATTATCGGTAGAAATATCATATATGGGAAAGGAAATAAAGGGTGTCTTCCCATTCTGGAGCCCGGTCTTCATTGAAAATCTCCTTGCTGCCCTTGCTGCTGCCTCTTTCTTTCTAAGGGAGAAACCGGACATCGAAGGACTGAAACCGCTTGAAGGCAGAGGTCAATCATGGGAAAGAGACGGAATCTTCTTTATAGACGAAAGTTACAATTCCAATCCAGATTCTTTAGTAAGGGCTCTCTTCTCCCTGTCCGGCCTGGAAGGAACCAGAATCGCGGTGCTCTCAGATATGCTCGAACTGAAGGACCCGGAAAAGGTACACAGGGAAATGGGAAAGAAAATAGCCGATTTAAAAATTGACTATCTCCTTTTCTGTGGCGAACTCATGAAATACGCAGCAGAGGAAGCTCTAAATAAGAGGGAAAAGGTGTTCTGGGTTGAAACACCGGAGGAGGCAGGGAAGAAGCTTCGGGAAATAATCTCTCCGGGCTCAGTTGTATTTTTTAAAGGTTCCCATGGCACAGGGCTCTGGCAGGAGGTACAGAAGTGGAAATAAAGGGAAGAAAATTCGCAGTAGTTGGATTCGGGATTACAGGAAAGGCCATAGCAAACTTTATAACCTCCATGGGAGGAACGGTTCTTATTTCTGATAGAAATCCACAGAGGGAGGAAGAAATAAAGAGGCTGGGATATGAATATCAAATAGAAAATTCCCCGGAGTTTCTTTCCAGAGCAGACGTAATAGTGGTCTCCCCCGGAGTTCCCTGGAATGCACCCTTTCTGGAAGAACTCAGGAACATGGGAAAAAGGGTAATGGGTGACATAGACTTCTCCATTCCCTTCGTTAAGGGAAAATTGATAGGCATAACAGGAAGCAACGGAAAATCAACAACAGTTGCCCTTACCGCCCATATATTAAAAACCGCAGGATTTAAAGCTGAAGCCTGTGGAAATATAGGGAATCCGCTTATAAATTTAGCTGGAAAAGACCATGACTTCCTTGTTCTGGAGTTAAGCTCTTACCAGCTTGAGGCCAGCTCCCCTTCAGTGTACATCTCTTCCATACTGAACTGCACTCCGGATCATCTAAACAGGCACGGAAGCTTCGATGCTTACTGCACTGCAAAGGAAAGGCTGCTGGAACTTCAGAAGGAGGGGTTCTCCGTACTCAATCTGGACGACCCACGCTCAGAAATATGGGACAAAAAATCAAGGGTGGAAAAGTACTTTTTTTCCTCCCGGAAGGAAGTTGCAAAGGGAATAACAATAAAGGATTTCAGGGCATTTGAAGGGGAAAACCTGGCTTTTGACGGCAAAAGGATGAAACTTATCGGAACCCACAATATGGAAAACGCAGCTGCTGCATTCCTCATCGCAAAGCTTGCAGGAGCAGCGGAGGAAAAAATAAGGGAGGGAATATATAGCTTTGAGCCGCTGGAACACAGAATGGAATTATTTACTTACTGCCAGGGTAAACCATTTATAAACGATTCCAAGGCTACAAATATAGACGCAGTGAGACGAGCTCTTCAATCATTGACAGGAAAATACGCAATAATTATGGGAGGGCAGGGAAAAGGGGAAAGTTATGGGGAGCTTTCGGACCTCATGAGGGAAAAGGCAGTATTTATAGTGGCCATTGGAGAAGAAAAACTGAAAATAAAGGAAGATCTGGGAAGAACTTCTGAGGTCGTCGTTGCCTCTTCCCTGGAAGAAGCCGTTGATCTGGTATTCGAAAGGTTAAATGAAGTTGATGGGGTCATACTCTCTCCTGCATGTGCAAGTTTCGATATGTTTTCAAACTTTGAGGAAAGGGGCAGGAGATTTAAGGAACTGGTGCTCAGGAGGTGCAATGAATAATAGCTCCCTTAATAATCTTACCTGGAGAATAAATAATCTTCTTATTATATCTATAGCCATCCTTTTATCTCTGGGAGCTATTGCTGTAGACAGTGCATCAATGCTTCCATATCTGAGGTTCGGCAGGGGAGAGTTCAGTTTCTTCTTCAAGCATCTTATTGCAGTGCTCATAGGAATATTTGTGGGTGGTGCAATACTATTTCAGAGGGATAAATTTTACAGACGGGGGGAATTCATCCTGCTTTTAAATATACTAACCCTTTCGCTGCTTGGACTGGTCTTTCATTTTCCTGCAAGAAATGGTGCCCACAGGTGGATAGAATTATTCGGCTTTACCTTTCAACCTTCAGAACTGGCAAAATTCAGCCTTATTCTCACCCTTGCTTACTTCCTGGGAAGAGAAGGGAGAACCCAGAAGGACGAGAAAATGGCCATAGGTTATTCTCTCCTTATAATGGTCTTTGTAATTGTAGAACCTGACTTTGGAACTGCATTCTTCCTGGCGGTTATAACCACTGTTATGCTCTTCATCTCTGGAGTTGATATGAAAAAGATCGCAAGGGTGGGGTTAATTGCTGGAGCCATAGTTTTTATATTTATACTCCTTCCCACAGGAAAGCATTTTAGAAAAAGGGCCTCAGACTACCTGCACGATCCCAGGGCAATCCACCAGAGAAATCAGGCGCTGATAGCCCTTGGCTCCGGGGGAATAACAGGAAGAAGCCCGGGAGAAAGCCTACAGAAATTCCTCTATCTTCCGGAAGCTCATTCAGACTTCATATTTTCGATCCTGGGAGAAGAACTGGGTGTATGGGCCACAGTACTTGTTGTACTCAGTTTTATGGGCATAGGGTTCTCCGGCTTAAGGATTGCAAGAAGCGCCAGAGACAGGAAAAGCGCCCTTATTGCATATGGCATATCCTCTGCCATAGTAATCCAGGCTTTTTTGAACATCTCGGTAAACGTGGGAATTTTACCTCCAAAGGGAATCCCACTTCCTTTTATGAGCTACGGAGGTAGTTCCATGGTGATGTCTCTGGTAATGGTAGGAGTTCTGATGCATATATGGGTATGGAGGCGAGATGAGACCTGAACTTGCAGTGGTAAAGCGGGTACACATGGTAGGGATTGGGGGAAGCGGTATGAGCGGTATTGCTGAAATCCTGTGGAACATCGGATTTAAGGTAACCGGAAGTGATATTCAGGAAAGCAACAACGTAAAATGGCTGAGGTCCCTGGGAATCCCAATATCCATTGGCCATAGCAGGGAAAACCTTAGGGACGCACAGCTCGTGATAATTTCCTCTGCAATAAAGGAAGACAATGTGGAGGTTCAGGAAGCAAGGGCGAGAAAAATTCCAGTTATAGCAAGAGCCGATGCCCTTGCCCAGATCATGAGGATGAAATATTCCATTGCAGTAGCAGGCACCCACGGAAAAACCACAACCACCTCCATGATAGGAATAATTCTCAAGGAAGCAGGACTGGATCCCACGATAATTGTGGGAGGAATCCCTCTCCAGCTGGGTTCCACCGCCAAACTTGGAAAGGGGGAATTTCTGGTGGCCGAAGCAGATGAGTCCGATGGTTCCTTTCTCAAACTCTATCCCTTTGCCGAAGTAATCACCAATATAGAAGAGGACCATCTGGACCACTACTCTGGCATAGATGATATAGTGAATGCATTTCACTCCTTTATATTAAATGTGCCATTCTTCGGATTTGTGGTTATAAACAGAGATGATCCCAGACTTCGCAGCTTCGAGGATAAGCTGGAAAGGTTCTATGTAACCTACAGCATAAAGGAACCATCCCGGTTTCAGGCCACCCCCCTTGGCAGGGAAGGGAATTTCTGGAAATTCAGGGTGGACGAACGGATTTATAGAATGAGCGTTCCCGGGATCCATAACATTTACAATGCCACCGCGGCAATTGCCCTTTGTAGAACCCTCGGGATAGACGAAGATATCATTGCAGAAGCTCTGGCTCGGTTTTCCGGGGTAAAAAGAAGGCTCGAATTCAAAGGAGAAATTAAAGGTGTTGCCTTCTTTGAAGATTACGCTCACCACCCCACGGAAATAAGGGCGGTGATTTCTACCCTCAGGGAAGTTTATCCTTCCCGTCGCATACTTGTGGTCTTTCAACCCCATAGATATTCAAGGCTCGCAAAAATGAGGGAAAAATTTGCCATAGTACTTGCTGAAGCTGACGCGGTAATAATCACAGAAGTATATCCAGCAGGCGAAAAACCTATAGAGGGAGTTGATGGCGAGAGTCTGTATGGAATCCTGAAATCAATAAAAGAAGAATCCTACTTCTGTCCAGAGCTGGAGAATCTTCCGGAAAGGGTTCGGGATATAGCAGAGGAGGGTGACATAGTGGCAATTCTCGGGGCCGGAAATGTTAATAAATATATCGAAAAAATGAAGGGGGCACTTAATGAAAAATAAAAAAGCTTCGTTCCCCTCCTTCATTTACATGGTTTTATTTGTTCTTTTGATGTATCCTGCCCTGAAAGCCGTAAATTCCGGCAACTATTTTGAGGTAAAAAGGATCGAAATCGACGGAAACAGGAAGTTTATGAAAGTTCTTAATAAGTTTAAGGGAATGGACCTGCGTAGTCTTGCGGAGGATGAAATAATAGAGGAATTAAAAAGGGATAACATGGTGAAGGAAGTAATTGTGAAAAAGGTATTCCCTCATACTCTAATAGTAAAGATTAAAG
>JAMOUL010000392.1 GCA_027062035.1 Candidatus Aminicenantota bacterium
GACTATTTTTTCAGATTAAATGTCCAAAAATCAGGACACTGAGAAAACAGATATGGCTGTATTTCTGATATTGATCTGGAATGAAATTTGCAATGTTCTAAACAGAATGAAATTATCATATAAAGGAGGTTAAGCGTGAGAAAATTGGTGGGTTTTGTGTTAATTTCCCTGCTTATACTTGCCGGGACAAATTTCAATAAGGTCAAAAAAAGGGTGTACAATGAACTTTATCTTATAATGACCCCTCAGGAACAGAAACAGTTCAAGTCAATTAATACCCCGGTTCAGCTTAAAATGTTCCTGGAAGAATTCTGGAAGAAAAGAGATCCAGATCCAAAAACTCCTCAGAACAAAATAAGGGATATCTATTATGCCAGATTAAAATTTGCAGCCAAGCACTTCAAGGAACCGGGAAGACCCGGATGGCTATCTGACAGGGGAAAAATTTTTCTTATACTCGGTCCTCCCACATCCAGATATACAAAATATATGGGGGACAAGTCTACAATTCAGGGTAGCTCTTATTCTGGATTTAATGAAGATTCTGTAGCCCTCGCAGGAATGTCCGGTACCCCGAACGTTGGAAACTACGGAGGTGTTAACAAGGAATCCTGGGTCTATGAGAATCTCCATCTCAACCTGGCCTTTATTGACAGACTCGGAACAGGAAAATTTGTGCTTGAAGCTCCTCCTCCGAAACTCCTGAATATTTTTGAAAAATACAAAAAGAACTTTCTTCCAAGAAAAAGAAGGACACAAAGTCTTCACCTCTCGGCAGAGGTTGATACAAAGGCAAAAAAATTCTACATTCACGTTCCTATAAATGAGCTCTCGTTCCTTAAGGAAAACGGAAAAATCTTCGCTGATATCGTTCTTGAATTTTCTTACACTAATGCAAAGACAGAAGTGGAAAAACATTTCACCCAGGAGATGAAATTCGAGGTAAAGGAGAAAGATATAAACGATCCCGAAAAAAGAATAACCATCCCTATAAATATTGCACCTCTTAAGGGAATGTACATAATAAACATAACCATAAAGGATAAGGTTTCTAAGGCGAAGGGAGTTAAACGATACAAACTGAAAATCTAAGGCCACAAATACATTAGCTGCAACAATTAACCTTACGCGAAAATTCTTTACGGAAACAAAATTTCAAAGGACAACGTATAATAAAGAGGCAAATCATCAATAAAGGGGGCGAATATGAAAAAAGCCTTTATTTTTCTCATAATGGCGTTATTTATAATTGGGGGAAATAGCTTCGATAAAGAAAAACAGAAAGTATTTGATGAGCTGTACCTGATAATGACTCAAAAGGAAACTCAGGAATTCAGTAAAATAAAGACACCCATTGAACTTAAAAAGTTTGTATATGAGTTCTGGAAGAAGAGAGATCCCAATCCTGCAACCCCCCGGAACAAGGTAAAGGATGTATATTACGCAAGGCTTAAGTTCGCAGCAAAAAACTTCAAAGAACCGGATAAAAAGGGCTGGCTTACAGACAGGGGTAGAATCCTTCTGCTGCTTGGTCCACCAACCAGCAGATACCTTCGTCTGATGAATGACGAAAGAACTCTTGGATACAATACCGATGAAGAGGATTCTGTAAAACTTGCCATAACTTCGGGGCACGGTTTCGTTCCCAATGCATTTCAGCCCGAAGAAAAACCAAAGGGACCTAATCAGGAAAAGTGGATATATCAGGATATTAATTTAACACTTTACTTCGTCGATGAAATCGGAAATCTGAGATATAGACTGTATAACCCTCCAGCTAAACTTCTCGTATATTTGAAGGAGGCGAAAAAATATTTTATGCCCAGAAAGTTCACTCTCCCTGAACTCACAATATCCGCTGATGTGGATACTGATGCGAAAAAAATTTATGTTCACATTCCCCTTAAATCCCTCTCATTTATAAAAGAAGGGAGAAAAATATATTCAATGATAAAACTGGACTTCTACTATACCCGTAACATAAAAATAAAACCAACCGTTTACTCGAAGAAAATGAAGGTAGAAATTTCCCAGAAAGACATAAAACTACCGGAAAGCAGAATCACAATACCAATTAACATAAAATCATTTAAAGGTCGTTATATAATTTATGTACATATCAAAGATCTGATTTCAGGAAATGAGATCTACAAAAAGTATCGTCTTAAAATTTAAAAGAATCACTGGGAACTGAAGCTTCCTTTAATTAAGATTTGATATAATATTAAAGTAAAAGCAGGGTGACTTGAGAAGATTTTTATTGTTTTTTCTATTATTTTCTATCTCCTTTGGAGCAAAGAAGATAGAAAGACTGGAATCAAGACTTCCTGTCCTTCACGGAGAAGCGAAATTAAGGGCTTATAGTGAGCTTTTTCAGCATTATATTACCAGCAATCCCGAGAAGGCGCTTTACTATGCAGAAAAGGCTGTGTCCTTTGCTGAAGGTATCCATAAGGATTTGGAAAAATTTACTGCCAGAAATAATTATGCATTCGCTCTTCTGAGGTTAAAAAAATACAACAAAGCCAGGAAGAGTCTGGAAGAAAACAAGAGGGAACTTCAGGAATTTCTGAACAAAAAGGGAAGTAATATCAGCAGGGAAGAAATAAATCCAGTTATAGCCACTACCTATATTTATAAAGGAGAAACCCTCTTCCGCGCAGGAGAATACAAAGGTGCTATAGAGGAATACAGAAATGCACTAAACATGTTAGAGGGCCTGAAGAAAAGCAGAGATAAAAAAGTCTACGCACTGAGAATGATAGGTGTATCCTATCTCTACATTTCAGAGTACGAACCGGCTCTGAAATATGCCACAAGGGCAGTGGAGGAATCCAAAAAACTGGATAAACCCTATTCACTTGTGGAAAACACATATCTCATGGCTTACATATACAGGGAAACAGAAAACCTCGAACTCGCCACAATAAACTTTAGAAAAAGCTTAAAACTTGCCCAGAAGGCTGGAGACAAGTATTTTGAGATAATGTCACTGAACGAGATAGGGAATGTCTATCACCTGAAAAAACAATACAAAAGAGCCCTCATTTACAAGAGAAAAGCTCTAAGACAGGCATGGGAACTGGACCAAAAATATCTAATCCTTGTGGTTGTCCACGACATGGGTATGGTTTATTTCGATATGAAAAACTACGAGCTGGCAAAGACATATTATCTTCAGACTCTGAAACTTATAAATGCAGTCAAAGATGTGAGAGATAAGGCCACAATTCTGGGAAACCTTGGGAAGGTATTACTGGAACTCCGGGAATACAGGGATGCCGAGCATTACCTGACTCTCTCCCTCAAAATGACAGAAAAACACAACATGAAAAAGGAATCCATGGAGAACCATGTATACCTGGCAAGACTATATTATGAAACCGGAGTCTACAGGAAGGCATATCCGCATATGCTTGCTGCCTACAACCTCAAGGAAGAAATTCTTGGAGTAGAAAAGGCAAGGGGAATAGCAAAACTAACAGAAAAGCTGGAAAGGGAAAAAATCAATCAGGAAAACCTGAACCTGAAAAGGGGAAGAAATATGCTTCTTGCAGCCATGGGATTTATAATTCTGGTTGCATTTACCATCACCCGGCTCTACTACCAGAAGAAAAAAACTTACAGAAAACTACTTAATGCTAACAAGGAAATTAAGGAAAAACAAAGGGAACTTAATGAAGCTTACAGAAAGGTGGAGGAACTGTCGAGAAAGGATCCCCTCACCAATCTCCCAAACAGAAGGGATATACTGGAAAAAATAATGCAGGAGAAGATACGCCACGATCGCTCAGGTATATCATTTGCCCTTATCATGGCCGATATAGACGACTTCAAAGTATTAAACGATCAATACGGCCATGACTGCGGAGATGCTATTCTGGTTTCATTGGCTCAGCTCCTTATGAAGACCATAAGAAGACAGGACCTGGTGGGAAGATGGGGAGGTGAAGAATTCCTGTTCCTCCTTCCTGAAACAGACTATAGTGGAAGTTTAACCCTGGCAGAAAAGATCAGAAAGGCCGTTGAGGAATATGAATTTAATTACAACGGAATGGTTTTCAGATTGACCATCACCCTGGGAGTGGCCGTTTTCGAAAAGGGAATGAGCGTTGAGGGATGCATAAAGACCGCTGACCAGCGCTTATATGAAGGAAAGAAAAGGGGCAAAAACGCAGTGGTTGCAGCGTAAAGCTCATTATATTCAGGAAAATTTAATTATTCACGCAACCATGTTTAATTGCTTTATCCTTCACAATATCTTCATCTTAATATTTTAAACTCCCTTTTAGAGGAAAGGCATAATGCTGGCATATTGTATGGACAGGGACTCCACTGAAAAATTGCTAAAAACCCTTTTTAGTAAGATAATAAGGAAAGAATGAGGATACTCCTGGTGGAAGACGAAAAGAATCTGGCACTGGAAATAAAAAAAATTCTGGAAAAGGAAAATTATACTGTAGAGATAGCACTGGATGGGGAAGAGGGATACAATAGAATATTTGAGGAAGAATATGACCTTATAGTGCTGGACATAATGCTCCCATCCATGAACGGAATAGACATTATAAAAAAAGTAAGAAGGGAGGGAATTAACACCCCTGTCCTGTTCCTTACAGCGAAAAGCTCAATAGAAGATAAGGTGAAGGGTCTTGACCTTGGAGCAGACGATTATCTTACAAAACCCTTTGCCAATGCAGAACTTATAGCAAGAATAAGAGCACTCTTAAGAAGGAAATTCGGGAATAAGGACCCGGTTTTAAAAATTGCAGATCTTGAACTCAATATTGTCTCTCATGAAGTACGCCGAGCGGGAAAAACAATAGATTTAACTCCAAAGGAATATTCTATCCTGGAATATATGCTCTACAACAAAGGAAGGGTGCTTACCAGGTTGTCT
>JAMOUL010000393.1 GCA_027062035.1 Candidatus Aminicenantota bacterium
TGTTCGACCAGCACCTTCGTTATGGCGAGGGCTATGCTGTCGGCCCACTTCTGTGTAAGATCCCGGTGCTGTTTGAGAATGTCTAGCCCCTCCTCGATTTGCATGATTTCTTTTATGGATTTTACCATCTTTTCCAGCGAATCTGACATGCTCATAATTCCTCCTGCCGTTCTCAAATTTTATAGACATCGTTGACTAAAATTTGATCGAATTTTTCAAAGTATTCGATAACTGATCTATCTGTACGAAATACATTTTCCAATGTTATTGTGTTAAAGAAAGAAATCAAAATTTAGTTTTTCTTATAAGTGAGCGTATAAATACTTACCATAAGATCAATTAGAAGTTCAGAGCAACTTATCTATTGAATTTCATAGATTTTTTCTGCTGCAATCGGATACCTTGAAGATGCCCTGGAATGGGAATTGAACCTGCCTTATAATTATTCCATGAGAAAAGTATTCGCCCTTTCAATGGTTCTTGGAATTGGTACTCTGTATGCAGAGGAGATTAGGTATTTCGAAACACAGGGTTTCATATATGGGGAAAACAGGGGCATCTATTATCGAATTCCCGTCTGGCTTACCTATGACCCTGCAAAGGACATAGTTCGAATCAATTACGATGGCCTTCTGGACAGGTATGCATTCGTGCTCAATAAGAGGGACAGGAAGATTCTCCGCGATTACATCGGCAAGTATCTCGAGTGGGTAAAGGAAGCCAGAAAGAGGGGGATGCTGGTGGGGAGGACCTTCGGAGTGATAAAGATTCCCCTCCTCTATAACTTCCGCGGTATGGGTTGGAGCTACGACCCTTCCGTTTCACTCAAGATCAAGGCTCTGGGTAAATCCTTCCGTTACATGCTGGTTCTGGACATAACCAGTTCCATGTACGCCAGCGGTTCTGCCGGGGAGCAGGTGGACGACCTCTTCCTTATGGAGAAGCAGGCGAAACAGCTTTACGAGGCATTGAGCGATGAATTCATAAAGAAGGCGGTGGGCTCGAAGGATTAACCTCTATTTCATTTAGCAGCGCTTTTCTATATTCTTCAGCAATTCGCCCGATTTGATGCCATCTATTATCTTCAGGAACTTCTCAGGAATCCTTATGGGTCGGAATTTCTCGTTGACGAATACGTGCTCCGTCGTGGCTGTGGCAAGGAGTTCCCCATTTCTCACCACTTCGTATTCGTAG
>JAMOUL010000394.1 GCA_027062035.1 Candidatus Aminicenantota bacterium
GATTTTCATACCAGATTCATAGAGCTTAGCGGCGAGCTTAACGAATATATGCCCTATTATGTGATTGAGAGGATTGGAAAGGCCCTTAATTCCGTTGGTAAATCTATTAAAGATTCCAGGATCCTGGTGGTGGGTATTGCATATAAACCCGATGTCAGCGATCTCAGAGAGAGCGCTGCATTAAAGATAATTTCTCTACTTCAGGAGGACGGTGCCGTTGTTAGTTATTATGATCCATATATTCCGAAAATTCCTCCAATAAGGAAGTATAGACTAAATCTCCAATCCATTGAACTTACTCCTGAGAATGTAAAAAGTTTTGATATTGTGGTGATTGTCACTGACCATAAGAATGTGAATTATAAGTTAATACTGGAAAACTCTTCATTAATAGTGGATACAAGAAATGTATATGGAAATGGAAGCATCTCAGGTGAGATTGTCTGGAAAGCTTAAATAAAAATTGATCAAATTTTTAGGGTCTTTACATTCAATTCTGGTTTTGTTTTAATACACTTTTAAGGAGGGTCCATGAAAACAGTGATGGTAATTCCTACCTATTGGGGAAGAGAAAGCCATATAGGCTGGAAAGAAGGTGATGCTATATATGACCATCCTACCCCTCTTGATAGGGAAGGGACTCTGGCAAGGGCAATAGACAGCATAAAAATACTCAGGGATAAAGACTTTACCCTTGTTGTGATAGCCGCGGCCACAGCTGAGGATATAGAGAAAAGGGTTGAGGAGAGGGTATCTTCTATACTCAGGGAAGTGGATCCTGGAGTGGATGTGGTTTTCTTTTCGCATTCTCATCTTGAGAGGATAAAGGCAGAGTTAAAGAAAAAGGGGAAGGAACCTCTCGTAGATGTTCTTAGTCTGCGGGGATATTCCAATATTAGAAATCTGTGTCTTTTTGTGCCCCATCTGCTGGGAGCAGAGGAGGTTATTCTCATAGATGATGATGAGGTTTTTGAGGACCCCGATTTTGTAAAAAAGGCAAGGGAGTTTATAGGAAAGGAATTTAACGGAGAGAGAATTCTGGCCGTTGCCGGCTATTATATTCAGCCGTATGGTGGTTATCTTCTGAAAAAGGATTTTGAGCCCTGGATGGTGTACTGGAACAATCTTGAGAAAATGAATGAGGCCTTTGAAAAATTTATAGGAAAGGGAGAAAGATTAAAAGAAACCCCCTTC
>JAMOUL010000395.1 GCA_027062035.1 Candidatus Aminicenantota bacterium
GTCCTGCATATCCCTGTAATGTTTTTCCAGCTTCTGAGCTATTTCCATCAGCTGGTCGTAAACTTCCGGGAGAACGTTCCGTAACTCAGTTATATGCATGGGAGTACGTATACCTGCCACAACGTCCTCTCCCTGAGCATTTATAAGGAATTCTCCGAAGATTTCCTTTTCTCCTGTTGCAGGGTTTCTGGTAAATCCAACCCCTGTTCCTGAATCCTCTCCGAAATTACCAAATACCATCATCTGAACATTGACAGCTGTTCCAAGATCATCAGGAATTCCATATATTTTTCTGTATTCAATTGCCCTCTTGTTGTTCCAGGAACGGAAAACTGCCAGAATGGCCATCTTTAACTGTTCCCTGGTATCCTGTGGAAAATCATGACCCCATTCCCTTTTGACTATCTTTTTATATTTCTCTATGAGTTCCTTTAATCCATCAACCGAAATCTCCGGGTCTGTTTTTACCCCCTCCTTCTCCTTAAGTTTTGTAAGCTCTTCCTCAAACAGTTTTCTTTCTATCTGAAGAACAACGTCTGAAAACATCTGAATAAATCTTCTATAGGAATCATATGCAAAGCGGGGATTGTTGCTGGCCTTTGCAAGACCCTCCACTGTTTCATCGTTGAGGCCAAGATTGAGGATGGTATCCATCATCCCTGGCATTGAAATAGCTGCACCGGAACGAACTGAAACCAGGAGTGGATTATTCTTATCCCCGAGTTTTTTGCCCGTTACCTTCTCGAGTCTATCAAGAGCACTCCAGATCTCATTCCAGATATCCTCAGGAATGTTCTGGTTGTTTTCGTAATAAATATTGCAAACTTCGGTGGATATGGTAAACCCGGGGGGTACCGGAAGACCTGCGTTGGTCATCTCAGCAAGACCTGCTCCTTTCCCGCCCAGAATCTTTTTCATATCTCTGTTTCCATCTGCTTTACCATCTGCGAAAAAATACACATATTTTTTCATACTATTCCTCCTTTTTATGAGATTAGAATAGTAATTTTAAAGGATTATGGAGAAAATTTCAAATTCAGGAGCTTTTCTATAAGCTCCTGAGCAGCTCTATCCTCCATTTTGAAGGAATCCCTTTTTTTCTTTGGAAGCCTTATCTCCACCACTGTCGAATCACCTTCGTTCTTCAATTCCACAGTTCCCCCATACATCTTGGATATAATTCCATGCACAAGGTTTAGCCCAAGACCCTCCCCCTTTTCGGTGGTAAAGAAAGGTTCAAAGGCTTTCCTTTCTATTTCTTCTGTAATATGTCCTGGATTCTTTATTTTTATAATTACATGATCTCCCTTAACCGTGCAGGAAGCCTTTACCTCGCCCTTTTTCTCCCCATTTTTCCTCAGCTCTTCAAAAACCAGCCCGAGAAGCACAGGGTTTCCATAGCTATCAGTCCTCTCATAGTCACCCGGGATCGTTCTGGCAAGTATGGTGCTTACATCCTCCACATTGAGGCATTCACCGCGTCTCAGGGAAAAAAGGTCAAGGGTGCGGTTAAGAACCTCTGATATTTCCCGGGCATTATGGAATATTTTTTCTATTGATTTCTCCGGATTTTTCTTTAAAAGCATCTGAGCATATGCAAGTATTGGAGTTAATTTGTTGTTGATCTTGTGAACTATTGAGGAAAAAAGAGCTATGGAAGCCTTTGAATGGATTTCCCGGAAGGAAAGGAAATAAGTATTACCCAGAGTTTTAACTATCTTTCGAAGAACCATGTTTTCATAACGCTCAGAGAGAAGTTCCGCATGAAGTTGAAGCGCCGGATTCTCCCTTTCAGACCATACAATCAGATTCTTTGTTCTATAGGGATAACCTTCTCTCTTCCCGTTCTCAGGAAAAAGCTCTCCTGTAGATATCACCTCTACAGAAACATCCGGAAATTCTTTGAGGAAATCTCGAATCAGCTCTTCCATTATCCTTCCCTGATAAAAACTTTCCTGCCTCTGATTTCAAGCCGTCCTTCAAAGAAAAGACGGACAGCCTCGGGATATATTCTGTGTTCTTCCTTCAGTATTCTTTCCGCCAGTGTCTCCTCAGTATCATCCTGATACACGGGAACAACTGCCTGAAGAATTATTGGACCGGAATCAACTCCTTCATCCACGAAATGGACAGTTGCACCGGAATACCTTACACCATAATCAATGGCCTGCTTCTGGGCATGTAGTCCTGGAAAGGCAGGTAAAAGGGCTGGGTGTATGTTCATAATGCGACCCTTGAACCTCCTTACAAATTCAGGAGTAAGTATTCTCATATAACCCGCAAGACATATGAGATCTATGTTCCTCTCCTCTATGGCATCGGCAATTGCCATATCAAAGGAAACACGATCAGGGTAATCCTTTCTTCTGAAATAAAGGGTTTCTATTCCATACTCCCTTGCTGATTCAGCACCTGGTGCGTCCTTTTTATCTGTTATAACAAGAACTATCTCTGCCGGTATCTTCCCTTCCTTTGTAGCTTTATAAAGTGCCCTGAAATTTGAGCCTCTTCCTGAAAGCAGAACTGCGATTCTCCCCTTCATACTATCTCTACTCCCTCCCCTTCCTCTATTCTTCCAATTACCCAGAACCTTTCTCCCCTTTCCCTGAGATAATCCAGAAAGTTATCGCCTTCCGGTATAACGATCATTCCTATACCCATGTTGAATGCTCTGTAGGCCTCGAAATCGTCAAGCTCTCCTTCCTTTACAAGGAACCTGAATATCTCCGGAACCTCCCAGGAATTCTTTTCTATTACAGCCTTCAGCCCCGCTGGAATGATTCTGGCAAGATTTCCTGGAATTCCACCTCCTGTTATATGAGCCATGCCCTTTATCATCCCCCTCGCCTCCTTCAACAGCGTGTAATATTCCCTGTGTATCTTAAGAAGTTCGTCCGCCACCGTAAGGTCCTTATTATAGGGAAGAGGGGAATCCGGCTTTAGTCCGAGTTTTTCAAAGATTATGTTCCTTGCAAGGGAGTAACCATTTGTATGAAGCCCATTTGAGGAAAGCCCTATGAGGATGTCACCTTTCTTTATTGTGGAGCCATCTATAATTTTTCCTTCTATACGTCCTGCTATAAACCCAACAAGGTCGTATTCACCCTCTCTGTAAAATCCGGGCATTTCAGCAGTTTCCCCTCCGAGAATTACACATCCTACATTGCTGCAGGCCCGGGCAAAACCTTCCATAATCTCCTCAAGGACATTGAGGTCCAGCTTGCCCATGGCTATGTAATCCAGAAAAAAGAGAGGATCTGCTCCGTGAACAAATATATCGTTCACACAGTGATTTACGAGATCAGAACCAACGGTATCGTGCTTTCCACTCATGAAGGCAACTTTCAACTTGGTACCCACCCCATCGGCACTGGCTATAAGAAAGGACCCATCAGGTAGTTTATATAAACCACCAAAAAGGCCAAACTGCTTCGGAGACACCCCATACTTTTCGAGCACAGATAGAATAAGCTTTACAGATCTATCAGCCTTATCAAGATCGACCCCGGCTTCTTTGTAACTTACCATGCCACCTCCGGATACAGAATTGCATTTAACATAAACCTGAAGCTTTCATGTGCCTGATTTCTATAAATGACATTGATTCCAAAAAGATGGAATTTTCCTTTCTTATATTTTATATCAACTATTGCAGCAAGTCTTTTCAGATATTTTTCCCCCTTAAGATATCCTGAAACAAAGATATCTCCTTCTGCAGGGAAATAGGCTACTATTCTTCTGTCCACATATGGGTCAGGAGGTATAAAGGTTCTCATTGCAATGGAACCATAAAATATCCCTACAGTCTCATCTCCGTAGCCAAGACCCAGAGGAAGGGAGTTGTTGACCTTCATTCTGAGCAATGCCTGGGGACAATAGAAGTCTCTGGCATTCTTAAGACCATCCATAACGGGTAGCTTGAAGTTTTCCCATGCCATCTCCACGGCTCTTCCCATAAGGATTACTCTTCCTCCTTTACTCACGAAGTCCCGGAGATTCTTCACTCCCTCCTTTCCTATTCCCCCGCTGTACTTCTCAGGAAGTCTGCCCCAGTATCTCTTTGCATCCATGGTTCCCTTAACTATTCTCCTGGCGGAAAGAGATGGAATTATTATGAGGTCAAACTTCTTACCCAGTTCTCCCTTCTTTATGTCTTCATTATGTATTACCTTATATGGAATCCTGTAGGAATCCAGGAAGTATCTCATCCAGCCTTCGGTCATCACATGTCCCCACTGTTTATAGACGGCTATTCTCGGGAGTTTTATCCTCACATAACCGGGGATTGTCTTCTTTGCCTCTGCTATCACGTGATTTTCTTTTACGATTTTTTCCAGTAATTTGCTGGAAATTCCAGAAAGACAGAGCCCACCATCTCTGGTGTTTCTGTAAAGTTTTGCTCCCTTTGTTGTAGCCTCTATGGCAGCTCTATACGAGAAATTCACTCCTGGATCAAAACAATAATATTTTCCCTCTCCTACAATTTTTCCTTCAGGGAATGGTTTTTCTATTTCTTCTATCTTCAGTTCCACCTTCTTTTCCAGAGGAACATATTTAACCCCCATCATAACAGGAAGATTGGTCGTGGTTACATCATAGGGAGGCTCTTCAACCGGATACTCGAATTTTCTGAAAAGTTCCAGTATGTAAGGTCTATACGGCTGCGAAAGGGGAATGTAGAAATCCCCGGCCTTAAATCCTGCTGCATCCTCGGAAATTTTATATACCTTTACCCCGCCCCATATTAATCTCTGAACCAGATCAGCAGCCCTGACCGGATCCTTCTGGGTTGCAGGTATCACATAGGCATATGGTTTCTCAGTCTTTCCCAGCCTTTCCTCCTTACGGTTCACTTCGTAGAT
>JAMOUL010000396.1 GCA_027062035.1 Candidatus Aminicenantota bacterium
GGCGTATCATCTGGAATCTTATTATTTCCATTCAAAGTCAACGATATAGTCTTTTTGCTCAGAATTGAAGAAACAAATTCTCTTCCCCCCTGCAGAAGTACGTCCTCGTGGTAATTGGGAGAATAACTCGCATACTTAACAGGAACCGTTTTGTCACTGGAAAGCACAAGGTCCAAATGGAAATTTTGTGCTCCTTTCACCCCCTTATTCCACACAAAAACTTTAATGTTTTTCCAGAGTTCCTGGCCTGGATAGGCATACGGAGGACATTTAATGGAAGCACCAAGGTCAGGAAGAAGTTCCCTACGGGGAGTTGATCTTGCCTTAATACCAAACCAGTGACTCTCTGCCATCTGGCGATGTCGCTGCCAGCGAACTCTGATCTTTAACCTCTTATGTATCAAATTCTCCATAAGAAAAGTATGGGGATTCCTGCATATTCTGGGAATTCTCCATTTATACCCTGAAATTAGCATGGGAACTGGTACATTCTCCGCTATTCTGCATATACTCTGGCTTTCTCCCCTGCGCCACAAAGTTATTTCCATCATAGCTGAATGATGAATGCTCTTTCCTTCCCAGAATATTAATATTTCCTCTCCAGCTACATATAATAGTTTCTTAGGACGCAGATAAACCCTGAAATCCTGAGATGCCAGAATAGAGGTCATACTAAAAATTAAGATAGAAATGAAAATCCTCTTCATTTTTCACCTCCACCTGTGGTAAGCAAATTTCATTCCAGACAAAAATGGTTCTATAACGAGGCCTCCATTGAAGAAAACGGAAATTTTCGTCGAAATTTCGACAAAATCGTCGACTAAAAATTCGCCGAACCCCACACGCACAATCGCGATAACGCCCTGCCTCATACGCACTGGGCTTTAATAAATAATATACCACCCCCTCCCTTGTAAAAGGGAAAAACAAAGAAAACTCCTTCTCCTTTTCTCACATATTTTCAATCAAGAACATTCAATCTCTAATTTCTTTTTTATAATAGCCAGACTTAAAAGCAGTTCTCATATCAATCTCTCCTCTGTATAATTTTTCGCTTATTTAATACCAAAAGATAAAACCACATAAAACAAAAAATAATTAATAACTTCTTATAAACCATAATCATTCTTAAGAAACTTGTCGTCTATCATCTTATGTTATATAATCTATATAAAAAAAAGGGGG
>JAMOUL010000397.1 GCA_027062035.1 Candidatus Aminicenantota bacterium
GTAAAGTTTCTGTCCATTAAAATAGAAGGGGATATCTTCCCTCTCCTCAACATCTACGATAGGATGTCTGTAAATCCTATAGTCCATAAATTCTCCTTATTTCCCTACGGCATCCTCCAGTGAGTGTTCTTCATAAACTGGCTTTATTCCCTCCTCTTCAAGTCCTTTCAAAACCTTCTCATAAATCACGGGGTGCGTGGGAATCCACACTCCCTTAAGGTCTATTTCACCTCTTAAAATAAGGTCAGCTGCTATGGTAGCAGGAAGCGATACTGTTTTGGCTACAGCAGTCTCTTTTCCTATTATACCCTCAGAAATGAGGCTAACTATATGAACCTTCTTTTTTCCGTTTTTCTCAAGTATAATTCTGTGCTTCAATACTATTATATCCTTTTCCCCTTCCCTGTAAAACAGTTTTTCCTTGAGCAGAGTAACGAAGTTTTCAAAAATCGTGCAATCGGTACAGTAAAGCTTCCTATCCTCAAAGAGACCGAGCCATCTCAGCTTATCCATAATGCTGTCAGGAATAGGTTCATTCAACTCTTTTAGTTTGAGTGTAATGAGTTCTTTCCACGTGGACACTCCTTCTGGCACTTTTATTCCTTCTTCGGTAAGATGTAGTTTTTTAAGGTAAATCTGAGTTTCACACCAGCCCGGGTACCTGAATGTACCTCTTATAAGGGTCTTAACTTCATGTATATTGTATTTATCTACATAAACCAATGAATCCCTGTTGGGGTAAACCTCAAGTTCCCCCACACCTGCTACATGTTCGGTCCACCTATGCATAAAGAGTTCATCACTGGGGATTTCAATAACCCGCCCGTCCTTCAGGTATCTTGCACTATTATTACCTGCTCTTAATACCCCTTCAGGACTCCATGAAAACTTATAACGAAGCGGGTTGTTTGCATATTCCGGAGCAGGCAATGCACCGCAGTAGGAATAGAATTCCACAACATTACTCTCTTCATTATGGGCCCTGTCTATAATCTTCTGGGCTGTCATATGGTCAATTCCGGGATCAAGACCTATTTCGTTGAGAAGGAGTACTCCCTTTTCCTTTGCCGGACCATCGAGTTTTGCCATCTCTTCTTTAACATAGGAAGTTGTTACAAGCGGCTTTCCATATTCGACACACAGCTTTGCCACCTCAATATGGTATATGTACGGGAGGAAA
>JAMOUL010000398.1 GCA_027062035.1 Candidatus Aminicenantota bacterium
TCTTGCTATAAAATACTATTTAAGGTTCAAAAAAAGGTCCCCCGTGGTGGTTAACTTATCGACCTCAAGGGTAATAGAAGACATAGTCCACAGTGAGGGGACGATTCTCGAAAGAACAAAAGTTGGAGAAATCAATGTGGTGGAAGAAATGATAAAAAGGGGAGCCAGAATCGGAGGAGAAGGTAACGGGGGGATAATTGTATCTGACGTCCATCTCTGCAGGGATAGTTTTTCAGGAATGGTACTTTTTCTTGAATACATATCCAGAACCGGCAAATCTGTCTCTACACTGAAATCAGAATTACCCCGGTATTACATGAAAAAGGGTAAAATAGAAGTTTCCCTCAGGGATAGCATAAGAATCGTAACTCATTTTAAAGAAAGACACAGAGAAGGAAAAATTTCTCTTAAGGATGGTATAAGGATAGACTACCCTGATTACTGGATACACCTCAGACTTTCCAATACAGAGCCGGTTTTAAGGTTGATTGTGGAAGCCAAGAAGAAAGAGGTTTTGGAAGAAGTATTTCAAAAAATAGTAGGGGAAATTATGAACCTAAAGGAGGCGTAAATGGAAATCATAATCCTCGACAATTATGAAGAAGTTTGTGAGGAGGTCGGCAGAAGGGTCGTATCCTTTATAAAAGCAAAGCCTGATGCTGTACTTGGACTCGCCACAGGAAAGACCATGATCGGCATCTATGAATATCTGGTAAAAGCATATAAAGAGGGAATGGTGGATTTTTCCATGGTCACCACCTTCAATCTTGACGAATATCTTGGGGTGCTCCCGAACGACCCGGCAAGCTTCCGTCACTTTATGGATGAGCATCTTTTTAAGCACGTCAACATATCTGAAGAAAAAATAAATATTCCATCCTCTCTTCCCGAGGATGTGACAAAGGAATGCGAGGAGTATGAGAAAAAAATAAAGGAAGCAGGGGGAATCGACCTGCAGCTTCTGGGTATAGGAAGGGATGGACATATAGGATTTAATGAGCCCTCTTCTTCTCTTCAATCAAGAACCAGGGTAAAGACCCTCACCGAGGAAACCCTACGGGATAATTTCCCTGATGGGGAGGGACCCCGCTTCGCCATTACAATGGGACTTGGAACCATCCTTGAAGCAAAGCAGATAATACTGGCAGCTTCGGGAGAGGCTAAGGCACAGGCTATAGCAAACGCAGTTGAAGGTCCCCTGAGCGCTTCGTGTCCTGCATCAATTCTTCAATTTCATCCCAATGTAAAAATCATTGTGGACAGGAAAGCCGCAAGCCTTTTGAAGAGAAAGGATTATTACATCTGGGTATATACTCACAAGAGACAGGTCCAGAAAGAATTGTACTTTGGAAAGGAAATAGTAAAGGTAAAAACCCCTGCAAGGATATGTCTTTTCGGGGAACACCAGGACTACCTGAACCTTCCGGTTATTTCGGCAGCCATTAACCTTTATATGAGAATTTCCGCAGAAAAACAGGAGGAAAAGAAGGCATCATTTTATCTTTCCACTTTTCACCAGAAGGTGGAATTTGACCTGGATTTTCCACTTCAGTACTTCAAGGATAGGGACTATCTGAAGAGTGTGTTCAATGTACTTCATAAAAAGGGAATAAAGTTTGACTGGGGTATAAATGCTGTAATAGCCTCAGATATTCCGGTAAACTCCGGAGCCTCCAGTTCGTCTGCCCTGGTCGTTTGCCTTACGAAACTCCTTCTGGAATTTGCAAACGATCCGAGAAAGGACTTCCCTGAAATTATTGCCGAGCTGGCTTATCAGGCTGAAGTATTGGAATTTGAAGAACCGGGTGGAAAAATGGACCATTATACCTGCAGCATGGGAGGAGTGCTTTTTATTGATTTTATGGAAAATAAATTTGAAAAACTTCTCCCGGACCTTCAGGGTCTGGTTCTTGCTAATTCCGGAAGGTCAAAGAATACGAAGGAAATATTAAAGAGAACCAAGGAAGGACAGCTTGCGGCCATAAATGAGTTGAAGGGATTTTAACCCGAATTCAATATTCGCACAACCACCTTCGAAGAAGTAAAGGAAATAATCAGAAAGAAACTTCCATCTGAACTCCAGCCCTATGCTGAAGCAGCCATCAGAAATAGAGAGATAACCATGAAGGCAAAAGAGCTTTTATCCGGGAATTCACTCAATCATGAGGAGCTTGGACGTCTTCTCCGGGAACATCACCTGATCCTGAGAAACCTTCTTAAGGTTTCCACACCAGAAGTTGAGAAAATACTCAACGAAGCACTGAAGGCAGGAGCCCTTGGAGGAAAAATAAACGGTTCCGGTGGAGGAGGTACTGTTGTCCTGTATGCCCCGGGAAGGGAAGAATGGGTAAGGGAAGCAATAGAACGTCTTGGAAAAACCGCACATATCGTGGAGATATCCGACGGTGTAAAAGTGTTTTAGTTTTAAGGCGCTTAAATGTTTCCTTCTGTATTAGACGATAAAAAATGGTGTATCCCATTAATCATCGTATTCAGAGGTAAAAATACTAAATTTATCGAGAAGCTCCCGGAAAATCAAAAGTATATAGAAAGCGGGCAGGGGGTACCTGCCCTTAGGGGATGGTGAGTTTTGGGTTATGGGAGATTAACTCTTTCTGTTATTATAACATACCTTACAAAAAATACAAGGAAAAATGAAATTTAAGTATAGAATAATTCAACGCAGAATAAAAAATGCAAGGGTGGAAATTCGACCCGGAGAAGTAAGAATTATCGTTCCCCCTGGTATTGACCCGGAAAAAATAGTGGAAAAATATCACAGATGGATAAACAAAAAAATCATAGAGATGGAAGCTCTCGAGGAGAAAATCCGTTATTTGAAACCGAGCAATAGAAGCGAGGAGGAATTCAGAAGGAAGATAAAAACAATAATCGCTGAAGCTGAAGAAGCAATTGGGGTGAAGGTAAAAAAAATCTCTTTCCGCAGGATGAAAACGCGCTGGGGAAGCTGTTCCACCAGCGGAAGAATTAGCATAAACAGGCTCGCAGTTGTGCTTCCCGAGCATCTTCTGCGCTACATTGTATTTCACGAAGTTGCGCATCTAAAGGAAATGAACCACAGTAAAGCATTTTACGAGCTTCTATCACGGTATTGCCCGGAACATCGGTCTGCTGCTGAGGAACTGCGAACCTGGTGGTTCTTTATAAGAAAGAGTCTGGATTGATTTTTTACATTTTTTTCCTCGAGTTTTATAATAAAAATCTGGAAAACTAATAAAAGGAGAGGGTCTAATGGATTTAAAAAACGCGATCGTTGAGTTGCTTCGCAGGGCAGCTACAGACCTCCCTCCCGATGTTGAAAAGGCATTAAGAGATGCCTATGAGAGGGAGAACGATGGAACCCCTGCAAAGGCGGTTTTCAGGACCATCCTGGAAAACGTGGAACTTGCAAGAAAACAGAGCACGCCTATCTGTCAGGACACAGGCTCCATCATAATGTACGTGGACTTTCCAGTGGGCGATGACGAGAGGAAGTACAGAGAGGCAATCAACGCGGCTGCTGAAGAGGCCACAAAAAAACAGTATCTAAGACCCAACGCTGTGAATCCCATAACAGGCAAAAACTCTGGAACAAATGTAGGAATCAATCACCCCTATATCCATTTCCATCAGTGGGATAAGGATGAAGTGAGAATAAGGCTGCTTCTTAAAGGTGGTGGGAGCGAGAATGTTGGCGCTCAGTACAAGCTACCGGATGCCAGTCTCGGGGCCGGAAGGGACCTTGAGGGTATCAGAAGGGTGATAATCGATGCCGTATGGAAGGCACAGGGAAAGGGATGCTCCCCGGGAATTCTCGGTGTTGGAATAGGTGGTGACAGGGTGACCTCCTACATGCTCTCAAAGGAACAGCTCTTCAGAAAGATCGGCGAAAGGCATCCTGAGAAGGAAATTGCCGACTTCGAAAGAAGGCTTTATGAAGACCTGAACAAGCTCTCTATAGGACCAATGGGCTTTGGCGGAAAGACAACCGTCCTGGACGTTTTTGTGGATTATCAGCACCGTCATCCTGCGACATTTTTCGTTGCAATAACCTACAATTGCTGGGCATTCAGGAGGAAAACCTTAACAATTAAAAACGGAGAGGTGGAATATGGCGATTAAATTAAAGGTACCCATTTCTGAGGAGGAGATAAGAAAGCTTAAGGTTGGGGACGAGGTTTTGCTTTCAGGAATCATAGTAACCGCAAGGGATCAGGCCCACAAGCTTATGGTGGAGAAAAAACCCGACTTCATAAGAGAATATTTGAAGGAATCCGTAATATACCACTGTGGACCGGTGGTGAGAAAAAACGAAGACGGAAGCTGGAGCTTCGTCTCAGCAGGACCCACCACATCCATAAGAGAAGAGCCCTACCAGGCAGATGTTATATGTGAGTACAATGTGAGGGGAGTTATAGGAAAGGGCGGAATGGGAAAGAAAACACTTGAAGGGCTGAAAAAATGTGGAGCAGTGTATTTCCACGCAGTCGGAGGAGCAGGGACACTTATAGCAAATGCAGTAAAAAGGGTTGTGGAAGTGTTCAAGCTGGAAGAGTTTGGAACTCCTGAAGCGTTCTGGGTAATAGAGGTGGAAGATTTTCCCCTGGTCGTTACAATGGACTCCCATGGAAATAGCCTTCACGAGAAGATCCTGGAGGATTCCAGGAAGAAATATGAAAAGCTTATAGGCAAAAAGTAAACCCGAAGTCTTTCAAAGGCGAAAAGAAGGAGTAAATTTTACAACTACAGATAGGTTTACGTTGTAGCTCTGTGGTTTACAGTCTACCGCAGGGTATTATAAAATTAAATCGAGGGT
>JAMOUL010000399.1 GCA_027062035.1 Candidatus Aminicenantota bacterium
GGGTTCTTTCAGATAGAAAAACTCAAAGGAGGAGTAAGCTTTCACCACAGGGAACCGTGGAAAAAATGGTTTTCCACCCCGGTTCCGGGTTATTCTGAATGGTTTTCCAGTGCACTTATTGCATCCGAACCTCCCACAACAACTGGAATTTATAGAAACAGCAGGAATTTTATAAAAAGGATCTTAAAAGAAGGGAGGATAACCGGAGACAGGTCAACTTATGGAGAAATTATTGTTCTGGAATACTCCATACCCCTTTCACCCATGGAAGAAAAACACATAAGAATAGTAAGAAGAGTTAGCAAAAGAGCCCGGGAAAAGAAAAATATCGAGAAAACTCGCAGGATGTTATCCTTTGACTATTCTCCGCTGGTAGAAAAGGAATTGGAACTTTATAAAAAAATTCCCGTGGTCAATTTTAAAAACAGGGAAGAAAAACTTGTATATCTGGGGGGATTTTCCCTTGTCTTACAATCCTTTTATCCCCCCCTGGAAAAAGCCAGACATCCCTTTTATGTCTTTTCCAGAGAACCCACCTGGAACTGGGGGCACGAGGGCCAGGTGTTTCACGAAAGCCTTTCCATGCTTGCCCTATCTCTTGTAGAGCCTGAATTAGCACAGGAATCCCAGAGGATATTTATTGATAGGCAGAGAGATGACGGATTCATTCCTTATAGAATTGGACCCTTTGTTACAAAGACCTTTCCAATGAACTCTCAGGCTTCAACCTCTGCCCCATTTTTCAACTGGACAAACCTTGAAATATACAAACAATCCGGAGATAAAAAATTCCTCAGGGAAGCCTACAAATCCGGAAAAGCCTTTGCCCTGTGGATCCTGAAAAACAGGGATACAGACGGAGATGGACTCCTTGAGTGGGGAGCAAATGCTGTCCTTGAGTGTGTAAGGGACGATTTTGTGGCCGTATGGAACATACTTGGCGGAGATTATTCGTCTCCATCCGCTTTAGAGGCACTGGACCTCAGCGCCATGATGGTAAAGGAATTGAGGGCGCTTCAGAAAATGGCTGCAGAATCAGGCTACAAGGAAGATGAGAAAATGTGGAAGGCCAGGGCCGATAAACTTTCCGGGCTTATCAATAAATATATGTGGGATCATGAAACCGGTTTCTACTATAATCTTTTCAAACAAAATAACTCTTTTGTTAACGAAAAAGGA